>CAYRQI010000010.1:0-3611 GCA_964426425.1 uncultured Candidatus Saccharibacteria bacterium
TTGCTAGAACTGTTTATCCGGTTATACTTTGGTGGCAATTCGACCTAATTACCTTGTATTATCTTGACCCATTATTCGCCTCCCGATAAACCCTCACGATCGTGGGGAGTTATCGTATCCACGTGAAAATAGTGGCTGACCCCCCCATTATCACCGCAAAAGGCCGAGCGGCCGATAGTACCCTCAATCGAGGATTGCCCAAAGTCTGTGGAAAAACGGAATGAGAAGTGCACTCGAATATCGCCTCAACTCGCGGCCGCGCAAACGACATGATGGTATATTCACACCGTACTGCGGGTATTATAGTTTAGTGGCACCCGAACACTAACATTGCCATGGCTCTTGGTGCGGACACGGGGAATCGAACCCCGATCTAATGCTTGGGAAGCACTCGTTCTACCACTAAACTATGCCCGCAGTGCAATGAGAATATATCATACAGCAACACGTTAGGATTTTTTGCAAAAAAACAACCTGGTCACGACGGGCATTATGGCACTGTTAGTGACGGGCCAAGCAGTAGGTACGAGTTCGATTCCCCGTACCCGCACTAAAACCACCAAAACGCCTTCCGAAGCCACTCGCGGACCGTAGAGGTCGCGCGGATAGGCGCAGAGGTCGGCCGCTCGACAATCACAATGAGTCCCTCCCCTCTTTCTGCAAGTCCGTACTGCTCGCGCAGCATCTCTTCAAGCCCGCGATCGCTCTCGAGCCGTTCAATGTCAGCGGAGAGCTGTTTCTGCCGCTTTTCGAGATCGGCGCGCTCCGTTTCGGCTTCCGCTCTGCGCTCTCTAGATTCACGCTCTTTCCAATACACGCCCCACACTCCGGAGGCGGCGAGAAGCATAAGTGCGACGAGCGCGAGGAGGCCGAGACGCCTCAAAAAGAGCCTGGCAGCAATCTGTCGCTGATTCCTTGTCCACATGTTTTGATTCTATTGCATTTTTCCCCATTCCCTATACCCTATTCCCTAACACCTACCCATATGAGCTTCCTCTTCGACAAGCGCACCAAGAAGGTCATCAATGTTGCATGGAGCATTATCGCCGTCCTTATCATTATCGGAATGGTTATCTTTTTTGCCCCCGGTCTTATCACTGGTATCTCCTAGCCCTCCCGAACGACTTTCAGAAAAACGTCATGTGGTATTTCAACGCGGCCGCGTGCCAGCATTTTCTTCTTGCCGCGTTTCTGTTTCTCGAGAAGTTTCATCTTCCGCGTCACATCGCCGCCGTAGAGGTAGCCGGTCACATCCTTGCGAAGTGCGGAGATACGACGCGCCGCGATAATGCGTCCCATTGCCCTCGCTTGAATCTTCATCACAAAAAGCTGCTTCGGGAGGAGTTTCTCGAGCTTCTCGACAATCGCTTCAGCTTCCGCTTGGACCCTTCGACGGCTCACGATGCGCGCAAACGCCGGCACCGGCTCTTCTGCAACCAAGACGTCGAGTCGCACGACATCCGCATCTCGAAGACCAACAAGTTCATACGAAAGCGAGGCAAATCCACTCGAGATGCTCTTAAGTCTGTCAAAAAACCCCCGCATCAATTCTCTAAGCGGCATTTCCGCGGAGATTCGGACTTTTCCGTCAGGGAGAGTTTCTGTGTGCCACATACTGCCCTCATGCTCATAGAGAAGCCGCGATATGCTGCCTACGTATTGCGATGGGGTGATGACATGCACATTACTCCATCTCTCGCGTATTCGTTTCCCCGTGCCATCGTCGGGAAAGCGCGCGGGTGAGTAGACTTCTTCCACCAAGCCGTTCATGCGCGTCACCTCGTAGATAGTCGTCGGCTGCGTCACCACGAGCGCGAGGTTGAACTCGCGACGCAGGCGCTCAATCACGATCTCGAGGTGCAGCATTCCCAAAAACCCGCAGCGGAAGCCCTTGCCCATGACACCTGAAGACTCCTCTTCATACGAGAGCGAAGAATCGGAAAGACGCAGGCGCTCAAGCGACTGCCGCAGGCTCGGCAGATCATCCTGCGACTCCGGATACACCGAGGCCCAAATAACGGGAGTCGGAGCGCGGTAGCCCGCAAGCGGAGGCGCGCCATCTCGCGCAGAGGTGACCGTATCGCCTACCGAAGCGACCCCGGGCTTCTTTATGCCGGTCACGACGTAGCCGATCTCTCCTGCGACAAGCTCTTCGCACGGCAATTCATCGGGCGTGAGCACGCCAACTTCCAGAGCGGTAAACGAAGCGTCGGCTGCCACCAGTTTCAGGGTATTCCCTTTTTTCAGCGACCCGCCGAACATGCGAGCGTACACAATGACGCCGCGATGGTCGGAGTAGCCGAAATCGAATACCAGCGCCTGCGGCTTGTGGCCCGACGGCCTCGGCTTGGGAATCCTTTCGACAATCGCATCGAGTACCTCGGCAACTCCCTGCCCCGTTTTTCCGGAAGCCTTCAAGACCTGATGCTCGGGGCAGCCGAGAAGAAGTGAGAGTTCGGCCACATGCTCGGAGACACGCGCGTTCGGTGCATCGATCTTTGATACGACCGGCACAATGACAAGATTGAGGTTCTTGGCTACAGAGAGAACCGAGAGCGTCTGCGCTTCGACACCCTGCGTCGCATCGACAAGGAGCACAACTCCTTCGACGGCAGAGAGCGCCCGCGACACCTCGTATGAAAAATCGACGTGCCCCGGCGTATCAATCAGATTCAGCACATATTCGACGCCTCCTTTACTCCACCTCATCCGCACCGGGGTCATCTTTATCGTGATGCCGCGCTCACGCTCCAGTTCCATCCGATCAAGTACCTGCTCCTGCATCCGCCGCTGCTCGATCGTGCCCGTCATCTCGAGCATCCGATCGGCCAAGGTGGATTTCCCATGATCGACATGCGCGATAATACTGAAGTTCCTGATGTTCATGGCATTTTCCATTTACTAAGGCGATGACGGGCCAATCTCCTCGGCAGATGCTATAGGCTGCGCTCGCGGCAGCGGTGCCCTCCAGAGCCGCCCGCGGATCGCGGAAACTGTCTCCACATACTCGCGATTCTTCAGCAACGCGTACACGAGTGCGGCGGCGCAGATCCCGGCAATGCCGCCTGCAAGCCCGCGCAGAAAAACCGAGAGCAGTGTTGAAGACAGTGTAAGCGGCCCCACGAGAGCAAGTGTCGCGTAGGCGGCGAGAGCCGCGCCAATGCACGCAAGGATAGCGTGGAGGAAAGAAATTTTTATCAACGAAAAGAAACCGCCGAAGCGCTGCTCGAAATGGATCGCGAGCGCGAATGCTGACGCAATAGAGACTAGCGAAAAAGCGATCGGAAGCGCCACAATAGAGCTCCCGGGAACATCCTCGAGCCGCAGCACGCGCTCTATAAAACCAAGTATCGTAACGTTAGAGAAAGCGGCGGAAAAATGGGAAGCAAGAACGAGCGTGAGCCCGGTTGAAAACGTTGCGATACCAAACGGCACGAACGTGCGTCCTGCCGCGTAGTAGGCGCGCGCAAGCAGCAAGATGAGCGCCTGCGCCGCAAGTGACACCGAGAGAAGCGCGAGAACGGCAGCCGTGAGGCGTGTGTCAGTCCAATCGAACGAGCCGCTCCCCAAGACAACGCGCACAATATGCGCGCGTAAGACCACGATGAGCC
>CAYRQI010000010.1:3621-4318 GCA_964426425.1 uncultured Candidatus Saccharibacteria bacterium
AGAGTATGTAGCGCGCAGCTGTCGCGACGTACTCGATGAACTCCCGCGTGCGGCCTTGCGAAAGCGCAGAAGCGAGTGTCGGAAAGGCAGCAACCGAATAGGAGGCGCCGATCACCGAGAGAGGAACACTCATGAGATTGAACCCGAAGATATAAACCGCTATCGATCCGGCAGAGAGACCGGAAGCGAGCGCCGTTAATCCGGTAAAGGTGACTTGATTCATCGAAAGCGTGAGTGCGCGCGGGATCGATGTCGCCGCGGTCCGCAAAAGCGCAGTACCATCGCCAAACTTCGGAAGCGAGCGGAAGAATCCTTCACCCATGATCGAGGGAAGCTGGACTCCGAGGTGCAGCGAGGCACCAAGCACTACCCCCCATGCCAATCCCCCAATCCCCACATACGGATAGAGAACAAGAAGCCCGATAATGATGCCGAGATTGTAGAGAAGCGGTGATGTCGCATAGAGCACGTAGCGTCCGCGCATTTGGGTGATGCTCGCGAGGATGTTGGAGAGACCGAGCAGGATGGGTTGTAGGAGCATGACGCGCGTAAGACTGACCAGCGTCTCAAGATAGCCGAGTGCCGAAAATTTCGGGAAGAGCGCGGAGAGGAGAGATGGCGCGAGAAATGCGGCAAGCGCAGAGAGAGCAACCGCAAGCACGCTAAAAGCCAATACGACCGAGTCGATGTAGTCCTT
>CAYRQI010000010.1:4328-6509 GCA_964426425.1 uncultured Candidatus Saccharibacteria bacterium
CGATCGGCGCGAGAGCTCGGGAATCAGAATATAGACGGAAACCAAGGAACCCACCATAACAAATAGGAAGTCGGGTATGCGAAACGCCGCGTAGTAGAGATCGAGGTCGGCTCCCGCGCCGAAGGCGTGCGCAAAAAGGCGGTCTCGTACAAGCGCGAGCAACGAGGAGAGAACCGCCGAGATCGCCAAGACGTACACCGCTGCTTGCAACCCTCGCACTGGAGAAGCGAGGAGACGGAGAGTTTCTTGCATCATGAAAACCTACCTCCCCTAAGGGGCGAAGGGATCGCGACCAGACTCGATCTTTTCTATGACGTCCTTGAGCGCGGCATCATTGGGATTCGTGGCTGCCACCGCCCGCAGTACCCGCAATGCGTCTCCTTCCAGATCGAGACGATAGTATGAAAGTCCGAGGAGAAAAAGCGCGTTCGCGTAATTTGGTTCGAGTGCGACCGCACGCTCGAACGCTCTCGCAGCATTCCCGTATTCCCCGCTTGCGTAGAATATCGTCCCATAGTTGTACCAGCCAAGCGGGTCCTGCGATGCTACCCGTACGACAAGATCCGCATGCTGTTTTGCCTCCGAGAAAGAGCCCGCGCGCGCGAGCACCTGCGAGATCAGGAAGTGCGCCGGCGCAAGATCGGGCTTAATGCTGATCGCCTTTTCGAGGTTCTGCCGCGCGCTCGCGTCGTCGCCACGCAGGAGATCAAGCTGCGCGAGCCCCAAGTGAGGCAGCGGGCTTGTGGGATTCTTCGAAGCCGCCTCCACGTACGCATCGCGTGCTCTTTGCTCCGCGCCGGAGACGCCTACCCCGGCGAGTTCTCCATAGAGTCGCGCGAGCGTGAGCCAATTCTGATAATTGCGACTTTCGATGTTCACCGCGGCGAGCCCGTGTTGGATAGTGGCATTTAAGGTGCCCTGCAGCTCCGCTTGCGCTTCCGGGCTCCCGTCTGAACGTGCCACGAGCTCCGCGAGCTGCAAGAGACCAAGCTCGACGCCTGCGCGATGCGCGCGGTCGCCTCCCGGAAGCACGAGAAGTGCGGACGCGATCGCGCGCGATGTTCTGCTGATGTCCCCGGTCTTGCGGTAGAGCACGACGGCCCGATTGACGAGCATATCAGAGATGAGCGCCCGCACCGATTGCACGCTCCCGAAAAGGAGCATGAGGCCAAGAAGTATGAGTACTGCCGCGGCGATCTTTCCCTTCCACTGATCCCATGAGAGCGAGCCTCGCAAGCGCATGATCGTCCCCGAGAGCAGCGCCTCCGCGATCACCCCGCCAAAGAGCAGGAACGTTAAAAGCGAGAGCGCCGGACCGGGAACGTAGACAATGTGGTAGGTGGTGAGAAAGACAGCAGAGAGAACGAGTATTGCGCGCACCGAGGAATCGGCAGTGGCTCCACGAAAGAGCCGCCAGAGGCTAAAGAGGAGCGCGGCGCATACAGCAAGCCACGCGATGAGTCCTGCTATTCCCGTCGTCACGAAGGAAGTCGGAATAAAGCCGACGCCGTAGTAAAAGTCAGTGTTCCAGAATTGCGTTGTATTGACAGAGAGCGGCTTGTAGAGGCCCCACTCGCGCGGGAACGTATTCGGGCCGGAACCGAAAAAGATCTGCGCAGGCTCCGTGAACACCTCGCGGCCGATTGCGAAGGTGCCTTGCCACGAAGGACGAACCTCCACCTGCGTTATCTGGAGCGGCGACGGCAATGCGCGCTGTATCTGTGTTCCTCCGAAGTAAAGCGCGAATGAGAGAGTCGCGAGAAGAAGAAAGAGTAGTGCGACTCCATAGCCGCCGAAACGCGATCCTCCGGGCTGCGCGCGGAAACGGAAGAGCGCGTAGAGGAGCGAGATGCCGCCAAAGGCAAGCCACACGTCCGTATAGTTGATGATAAGGAGAAACGCAAATGCGCCGAGTGAGACCAGGATCGCCGCGTAGCGCCATACGCCGCCGCAAACCGACGTGGACAGGAGTGCAATCGAGAGAAAGAGCGCGAGTGAGAGATAAATGCCGAGATCGTGCCAGCTGCCAACAATGGAACTCGCCGGGAATTCGAGCGCGCCGCCGAAGGTAAATGCGGGAAAAGCAAGGCGCAGAGACTGAACCACGAGCACAACAAACGTGGCCAGAAGAAGGAGGCGCAGAGCACGCGCTGGTCTCCCCGCCTGCGCGCCGAGTACCAC
>CAYRQI010000010.1:6519-7351 GCA_964426425.1 uncultured Candidatus Saccharibacteria bacterium
GAGCGGGCTCTTGGGAATGATGAATTCAGAATCTCGCAGCGACATTGCGATCCATGCGAGAAAACCGACTGTAACGAGCGTGACGGCGAGAAGGACCTTTCCCTGTGCGACGCTCACCCACGGCGCAGGAATGAAGAAAAATGGAGCAAGCAGAAAAAGGAGGAACGCACACCAGCGCGCGACAGGTTCTGCCTTCGAGAAATATTGCATCGAGGAAGAGTATAGCACAGTCAAATAGAGGGCTGTGGAAATTTTGAAATCTCAAGCATCCATGGGATAATGCGAATCGCGTCAGGCAGCCGCTGCTAATTTTGTCTGCCGTAGGCAGCTACAAAATTGAGCATCCAGAGCGAGGTCGAGGGACAGCCCTTCGACAAACTCAGGGTACTCGATTCTGTAGCCACCTGCGGTGGACAGAATCAGTAGAGGAAAGTCCGGACACGCACCCGCCCTTTCTTCGGAAAGAGCGGGTAGGATGGTAGCGGGCAACACCCGTCAAGTAACAAGCTTAGGGATGCGAACAGAGACGCCGTTCGTCGAGAGATGAACGGGCGCTTCGCGAAAGCGTGAGCGTAGCCCGACACACGTTCAGTGTGATGGGGTGCAACGGCAAAATTCCTACCTGCGTGCAAGGCCGTGTCCAAGAGTAATTCTCAATTGAAATTACTGTTGGAAGTGCCGCTTGAGGTGGATGGCAACATCCATCCCAGATACATGGTTGTCCGTGCTGCTTAAAAGAGCGACGCGACAGAATCCGGCTTATCGACGCGCAAAAGAACTCCGAAAGGAGTTCTTTTGCTTTTCCAGCGTATCTTTGCGAGCGACGTAGAGC
>CAYRQI010000010.1:7361-7860 GCA_964426425.1 uncultured Candidatus Saccharibacteria bacterium
TCGAAACCAATAACGCCCTCAAGTTTGTGTGCAGGCAGGTATCCCAAGCCGCAGGGTCAACGCCCTGCGGTCTCGGAATGCATTGGTTTACACGTCTGCGCGATCAGATAATCTCACACGTCCCGCCCGCACAGGCCAATTCTTTCGCCTGTTCTGTTTCGTCGGTGCGTTCGTAGATGATGAGCTTCGAGTAGTCAATCTGCGGGAAACGCGCGACGAGCTGTTCGTATGTTTTCTTGTCGATTGCTTCGTACGGCGAGAGTCGGTACACGTGATTGGATCTCGGAAGGAACGAGAGACCGCCGATAATGTCCCAGTTCTCGTAGAGCCACGCTACGACCTGCACCCACTCTTCATCCCCCACGGAGATCGTTGCCGAAGGATTGTGTTCCGTGAAATTGAGCTTCACGGTTTTCCAGTATTCGAGCTGCTCTAGCGCGGTGAGATCATCTTTAAAGACGGACCCCGCTGGCGCTTTCACCGGAAATTCCAGCACATA
>CAYRQI010000010.1:7870-21301 GCA_964426425.1 uncultured Candidatus Saccharibacteria bacterium
TGTGTTCGCTTCGCCCGCCACCTGCCCCACTTCCGGATGGTGCGGCACACCCTGGTCGCGCATCATTTTGAAGAGCGAGTCAGTCGCCGAGATGCGGATCCGGCGAATGTAGTACTGCGCGTGTCTCGGATGAATGCCAGAGGAGCAATCAAATGCCTGCGAGACAGTACCCGACGGCTTCACACATGTGATCGACATCGAGGGATTGATACCAAATCGCTTCGCATACTGCTGATTAGTCTTCACGGCTATCTGTCGCATTTTGCGCAAAGTCGCGGCATTGCGAACCGCTGGAGAATCCCATTGTCCGGTGATCGAGACGCCGAGGAGCCGTTCTGCTTCGCAATTCTTCTTCCAATCTTCCGAAATGTACCGGAAGTTCGTCAGGGTAGACTGGTAGGTGCCGAGGAGCGTCGCGAGTTTCGTCTTCTTCAAAAGTGTTGCCTCCGTATCATGCGGGCGTGCGATCATCTCCGAAAGATTGCAGAACTCGTGTGATTGCAGCAAGATCTCGCCACAGGGATTTGTGCCGATCTGACCGATGTAGCCGTTGCCCTTGCCGTACTTTTTGCGAAGGTACGCCAAGCGACGCGCGGGAAGCGTCTTTTCGAGGCTGCCGCGATTGAAAATACCACGCTCTCCCGTGCCGCTCTTCATGAGCGCGACCCATTCATCCATCAGTTCCGCATTCGTCGGCTTACTTTCATAGACGGCGGAATTGTTAGCGACAGAGCGATAGGGATCGGTGAGGAAAAATTGCCCCTTCTTGGCGTCGCGGATCTCAACGTCATCCAAGTCCGAAAGCGAGATCATGGCGGTGTTATGCACGAGATATCCTTCAGCGACAAAAGTACTTCCGTCTTGAACCTCAAGGTCATACGTTTCCGCCTCACCGCCGTCTCGGATCTCAATCACCTTCACGGGAACATAGTGAGTCGCGTTTATGGCACTCGTCAGTGTCGCGCTATTCATGTCGGGATCACGGCTAGCCGGCCATTTTTTGGACCATATTTCCCGAGACACATCACGCTTAACGAATTCCCCCGGCACCGTATACCCTGCTTGCTTCCCCTTGCGAGAAACCCACGTTCCGCATGAGCGCGAGCCAATTATGGCACTCGCTTTTTCCAATGCTAATGCATCCTTGATAGAAACAATCCATACGGATTGCCATCCCCCGAGAGTAGCGGGACGACGCACCCTCACCTCTGAAATGATGCCCAGCGTCGCCAGTAGTTTGGCAACCTCCCTCGCAAAAGATTCATACACCGTTGAAACAACGGTGACTGGCCTGTCAGAATATGTCCCGTCTCCGTCCATAACACCCGCTATAAACGCTGCACGCACATCTTGAGACGCGCGCCATATTTCCTCGGGAACATGCAGGGGGGCATTGGGTTGCTTGTATTGATACATCCACCGCGCGATCTGGCGATTATTGGAACGCAGCTTTACGCAACGTTCATGCTCCCCTGCGTGATCATTCACGTGCAGTCCATGCGAAGTCATCCAATGTTTGGCACGCGCTATCTGCGCCACTTCCTCTTCATGAAAGGCAACGGAAAATGTTGTGTTACCTTCTTTGCCCTTCACGGTATGCGGTGTAACTTGCACATATCCATCCGCAAAAAACTTACCCATGAACCATGCGGTCTCCGGCGTGAGACGCGGCTGCAATACCGATGAGCCGCTGTGATCTGCCTGCCTCTTGGGAGGCAAATCATGGAGCGCCGTTTCCCCGCCATCGATGGGGTGAGTGATGAATAGGATGCGATCATGCGGCGCAATGTGTTGTGCTTGCTTAAATGTATATCCACCCCAGACGTCAGAGAGAACAGCGACACGATGGTTGGGCGTGCACCGAAATGTCGTGCCAGATTCAGTAACGAGCTCTGTGAGTCTTTGGACTCCTTGCGCGACCCATCCTGTTACCGGCTTATACCCGACCGCGGTCATCACCCTATCGCCAACCCGCACTTCTTCGATCGGGATGCTTCCTCGCTTTGTGTGCACTCTGGTTCCTGCTGGCAGGCAGCGACGCACTCCCCCCGCGACAACGCACTCACCGATCTTGCAAATGATGTCGTGCGCGTCGATGTTGCGAAGTCTCCGCCCTTGCCGCTTGAGAATTCGCTCGCGCGCAAACGATAGTAGCGAGCGAAGCGGCTCGGGACCCGACGCCTTTCCTCCCATCGTCTTTAAACGAGCGCCCGCTGGGCGAATAAGTGAGAAATCAAAGCTCACGTCTTTTCCCGCGTACCAGCTCTTGAGGCCAAGCGTGAGCGCGTCGCACCACCCTTCTTTCGTGTCGGCGACGACATGCGTCGGCAACTTTTCTCCCGTTTGTTTTTCTATCTGCGGAAGCTGCTGGATGTTGTAGCTCTCGACCGCGTAGCCCACGCCGCATCCTTGCATCGAGAGATACATGATCTCGGCGAAATCTTCGAGTTTGCGCGGCGCGATGAAGGAGCAGTTGTAGAAGCAGGTGTTGCACTTGCGCGCGGGATCTCCCGAAAACTGCATCGCGCGCATCGAGGGCATCACTTCCTGCTTCAGGATCGCCTCGCGTACTTCCGCGTACTCCCGCTTTGTGAGTTTGTCGCCGAGATTCTCGCGCATGAAATTCACGTATCGATCCACGGTTTCGATCCATGTCTCCCGGCGCTGCTCGCTCTCGATCCAGCGCGCGTAGGTGCGGAGATATACAAACTCGCCCAAAGAATTATTCTTGAAATATTTTTTACTTTCCTCACTAAGTTTCCGCACGTGCTCCGGCACCTCTCCCTGCTCTTTGCGGAGCTTGCTTCTCTCCGCGCGGTAGAGAATGTACGACTTTGAGGTCGCGACGTAGTCGGAAAGCATCAGCTGCCGCTCGACTTCGTCCTGACATCCCTCGACCGTCGGCAAAAAGTTCTTATAGGTCTTCGCGATGCGCATCATCTCCCCCGCGACCTTGTGCGCAACGACTATGGCTTCATCGGGCGAACCTTCGTTGGAGGCTTTCATCGCCTTCTCGATCGCGGCAACGATCTTTGAAAATTCGAAGGGAACAATGCGCCCATCACGTTTTTGAATTTGTGGAAGATATTTCTTGTACACGCGCATCGCAGCGTTATCGCCAATAATACTCATACGCGCCGCAGAGGAATGCGCCCTTGTCGATCTCTCTCGCACTGTTGTTTTTGCCATAGTAGTTTTTCTTAGCGAGGTATAGCTAGATTAAAAGCAACATACTTTTTATGGGACGTTCATTGTACTCCCGTGCTCCGGGAGATTTCTGAAGAACGAGCTGTGGAAAACCCGTCTGCTAACTGAAAGGCCTGCCGCCGCCTGTCAGAGGGATCCTAGAGTCGCACAATGTCTCCCACGTGCACGTCATGCTTTTCGACGAAGCCCGCGGGAAGCTCTACTACGTATCTCGCCTCACGTCTCGGAGCGAAAGTGTGCGGGTACGTCTCCGGGGCGACACCTTTCTCGATGTGAACGATCGCACCATCATGAGAGATCCACAAAATGTCAATGGCGAATTTCATGTCTTTCATCCAAAAGGCGTAGCGTCCATCGGAATCAAAAACGAAGAGCATCCCCTCGTCTTCAGCAAGTCCACCTTTGCCGCTCAATCCTCTCTCACGCTCTTCAGGTGTATCTGCAATCTCGACTCTGATTATGCGATCGTTGAGCTGAATGGTTGACGACGCAGAAACATCTGGGTCGTTTGCCGAAAAATCATCGACTGTGGGTGTGAACGGGAAATCGACGTATATAAGGGAAATGAGAAACGCACACGCTGCGAGAATAAACGCATTCGAAAGAGTTCTCCTCATCCCGATATTAAATCAAAATACGAGAACTATCGCCATTGCGATAAAGGAAACTAACCAATACAAGGCGTTGATCGCGTAGAGTTTGAACGATTTCTGCTCCCAGAGAACCATGCCGAGCATGGTTGGTGCGACAAATCCTACCCAACACCAGAAGCCAAGCTCAACCGCGCCGATTACGTCATATACTCCCCATGCGATCCCAAAGTAATTCATCACATACGCCACGAGCATGCTTGCCATGAGCCCAAGAAACGCCATGAGCGGCATTCGTTTCTTTCCACGCTCCACCTGTTCAGGGGAAAGATTCGTAAGCCGCATCCAAAGCCCTCCAAACACTCGCGGGTGGTACCACACGAACCCGATTGCGACAGACACAACGCCCGCGAACAGTATGGGGAGGAAGGTGACTTCGATCATACACTCATGGTAGCGCGGCGCGCGCGCCCGTCTAGGATCGATTGTGCACAGACCCGGGCGCATGCGCTATACTGACCACATGTTCATGCTGCGCAAGACGAAGAAGCTTGATACCGCAGACGCGCGTGCCGAAGACGAAGCAGAGTTTGAAGGGGCATTCTTGCGCGACTTTCCGCATTTCACGGCAAATCGAAAGGACGTTCGCGCATTCGCAGCGGTGCGGAGAAAGCTTAACCTTGGTAGATACGAGGACCTAAACGTATTTGTACTTGCCTACGATCGAGATGTTTCTGCAGACCGGGTATTTGGCAGTGACGACGAGAACAACGTCGTCTTCTACAGCACTCGTATCCATACAAAGAGCGCTCGAGGCGCGCGGCCACGAAGCAAAGAAAGCGAACCTCGAGCAGCATTTGGAAAACGAGCGAGCGAACATCTTCATAGCACTCGACCCGGAGCTTTCAATAACGAAACGACTTCGCCAGAACATCGCTCCGCGGGGCTTTGTCTTGTGCCGTCTCAAAGCTGCAAACTCGCTACGCGCCTATGGGTACTCGTTTAAAGCCCTTGTCGACATGAGTGGCGAGACTCCCTCCTTGAGCCGTCATGACGATCCAACGCTCTGGAAGAGCGTCGAGGTCAATTCGGAGAGCTCCTTCCGGGAGGCATCAGATGCCGGAGGTGATGACGTCGTGACGTACGAAGAGGCAAGACAAAAAGTTCGTGAAGCGGGAAATGCCGGTATTCCAGAAATGTCGGAGAACAACGTATTTGAAAGTTATTCCAAACTCATCAAAATGGCAGAAGAACATAATCCCAACGCTCTTGCTGAAGGAAAAACCATTCTTTCTTTCACAATCATGGTCAAAGATAAGGAGGTGACCATTTCCAACATCAACACTGTCCTACCTCTGAAGAAAGGAGAACACGAGGAAGATATCTTCGTGATGAGAAAGGGTCTGATGTGATTTGGTTGTGGCGGAAGGGGCGAGATTCGAACTCGCGGTCGAGTTTCCCCGACGCATGCTCTCCAAGCATGTGCTTTAGACCACTCAGCCACCCTTCCAGATCCGCACCGGCAGTATATCGAATTTCTCTGCCTCCTCAATCAAGCTATGCTATTATTGCGATATATCGCACTACTATGACTCACGTCTCGAAACACAAGATAAGCCCACAGACCGAAAAGAAAATCGTCGATGCGTTCATGAGAGCGTTATTCTCAACCTCCCTCGCACGGGGAAAAGCTCGCGTTCACGCTATCCTCACCTCCACCGAACGAATCATGCTCGCCAAGCGCCTCGCCATCATCACGATGCTCGAACAAGGCAACAGTGATTATACGATCATGAAAACTCTTAATGTAAGTATTTCGACCATCCGGCGGCTCGACCGAAAACTCCAAGCAGGACACTTTGATCCGCTGTGCCGCGTGTTCAACAGAAATCTCTCTTTCTTAGATTATGTAGAACTCTTCCTCTCTGCGGGAATGCCATCGATTGCGGGACCACGCGCACAAAAGCGTCTTGACGCTTTGCGAAGCGGGCGTAAACCATCTGACTAGGCCACTACTAGTGCGATATATCGCACTATTTGCCCTTATGTGCTCATACGCGCATCTGGGTAAGCGCGGCTATACGCTCTTCTACAGGAGGATGCGTGGAGAAAATTTTTGCGATAAAGCGGCCAGCTTCGTGCGCACCGAAGGGGTTCGATATGAAGAGGTGCGCGGTCGCGTGATTGGCGCGGCGCATCGGCGCCGAGTACGAAGAAATTTTTTGGAGCGCGGAAGCGAGAGCATCCGGATAGCGCGTGAGAAGCGCGCCGGAAGCGTCGGCCAAAAATTCCCTCTTCCGCGAGACCGCGAGCTGGATGAGCTGCGCGGCGAACGGCGCGAGGAAGATAGCGATAAAGCCCGCGATAAGGAGGATTGGGTTGCGATTGTCGCGATCGCCGTGGCCGAAGTAACTCATGCGCAAAAATATATCCGCGATGATCGCGATCATGCCCGCAAGTACGACGGCGACCGTCATCACGAGAATGTCTCGATTGCCGATGTGTGAGAGCTCGTGCGCAATGACACCCTCGAGCTCGCTCCGCTCGAGTCGTTGCAAAAGACCTGTTGTTACAGTAACGACTGCATGCTTTGGATTGCGGCCTGCGGCAAACGCATTTGGAGCGGGATCGTCTATCACGTAGAGGCGCGGCTTCGGCAGGCCCGCCGTGATCGCGAGGTTCTCAAGAATGCGGTGGAGCTCGCGATGCTCACGTTCATCAGCGGGCTTTGCTCCCGTTGCAGCGAGCGCCACTTTGTCGGAAAACCAGTACGCCGTGATGTTCATGAGGAGCGAGAAAGCGATTGCGATGTAGAGAATCGAGGGATCGTTCAGGTACCAGCCGAGAAACCAGCCGATCGCGATGATCATGACGAGAAACACCGTCATGAGGAGCCACGTGCGGCGGGTATTTTTCCCCTGTTCAGTGTACAAACTTGCCATACGTTATATTCGTTGTAATCGTTCTAAGCGTTCTAAACGCCAAATGCATTATGCACTCACCGATTTGTTCAGCGCAATAAGTTTGAAATACTCTTGCTCTAATAACTTATCAAGACGACCAGTCTCCTCCGACTGTATGAATCTTTCTTGAATTGCTACTTTGATGCACGCAACACATTCCAACACAGAAGACTTCGACCTTTGAATGTAGACTGAAAAGCCCCGCTTTGTTGGCTGCCCTGATCCTTCGGCAATATTAAGCACAATGGAGGTTCCAGCTCGCTTTAGCTGGTCACTCAGCGCGTAGGCTTCCGATTTCGGGAATTTCTTAGTAATCCGATAAACTTCCCGAACAATTTTCATACCAATTTTCCATACATCAAGGTCCTCAAATCGATAGCGCGCAAACCGTTCTGACATGTATTGGGCAACTTGAACGTCTATAACGCTTAGAACGAAACCCGAACAGGGTTTCGCGCTGCGTTTTCGCCTTCCCCGAGCTGGAAAAACTCGCGCGTCTTGAAGCCAAACACGTTGCCGATGATGTTCGAGGGAAACATTTCGATCGCGTTCTGGAGCTCCTGCACGACGCTGTTGTAGAATCGCCGCGCGGCCTGAATTTTGTTCTCGGTGTCCGAGAGCTCACGCTGGAGTTCCACAAAGTTTTCGTTCGCCTTCAGATTCGGATAATTTTCCGCCACTGCGAACAAGGTCTTGAGAGCGCCCGTGAGCATGTTCTCGGCTTGCGCATGCTCGCCCACGCTCTGCGCGCCCATTGCCTTCGTGCGCGCATCAGTAACTTTCTGAAGAGTTCCTGCCTCGTGTGTCATGTAGCCTTTCACTGTCTCGATGAGATTCGGGATGAGATCGTACCTTCGCTTAAGCTGCACGTCGATGTCGCTCCATGCCTCCTCGGAGCGGTTCGTGAGAGCAACAAAGCGATTGTAGGCCCAAATAATCCAGACAACGATCGCAGCGGCAACTGCCAAGAGAATGTACAAAGAGTTCATGGGAGGAAGTATATCAACGGCGGCATAGACTGCAAGAAAAGTTATTGTTCGCCGGGTTTCTCTTTTTTCAGGGATTCACGCGCCAGATTCGAGAGCATGTCGACCAAAGATCGAATGCGCTCTTCCTTGATGAAATCGTCGCCTACTTCCCATCGCCGCTTGATCTCCTCGATCATCCATTCCGACAAGAATTTTCCCTCATCCGCCAAGATGCGCAGCCCGTCTACCGTCTCGTCACTCCTAAGACGCTTCACCACATATTCTCCCATCAACGTCTCGAACACATCGGCAAACTTCTCCTCAAAGACGCCATGCATTATCAACGTTGTCTTGATGAGCAAAGAGCGCTCTTGCATGAACGTTCGATACCTCTGCATGCGCGACTCTACGTCCGCATTTTCCACTTCCGCCGCCTCGCGTTCCGGATCGATCGGATGCCACACGGCCGAGGCCTCACGAGGAAGGGCTCCTGCAGCAAGAGCGGCTGCTCCGCCAAGAAGCACATTACGCCGACTTATTTTCTGTTCCTCTGGGCGTTTTGGTTCGAGTACCATATTGCGTAAGTCGCTCCTACAGTTGCGTTCCAACGGAGGAAGAAGGTGTGCTGCGACCGAAGTGCGGATAGAGTGCAAAGAAAGGCGCAAGAAAAACACCTACATATACAGCTATGATGTTCCCTGAAGCGAAAAATATAAGGCCCTCATATGGTAGATGAAATATCGCGTCGATACCTATAACAGTACCCGTCCACACGAGCGCATATGGCACAACCGCGCGCAGTGTGTGCACGTCAAGTAGGCGGCCGCCCACATACGAGACGACGGCCATGGAGAAGATGTCGGAGAGGAGCGGCAGGGCACCTTCAAATAAATCGAATTCTATCAAAAGAGAAGACAAAAAAACCGCCACACTGTAGATCAGTATCCCCCACAACCACATGCCATTCCATTGCATAGTATGGTAAGTATACGTTGTGAGCATACGCAGCGTAAAGATACTAAAGTTACTTCGGTGGATTTCTAAGAACTCTGACCAGATTATTCGCGGAACTTCGTACCCATGCCACCCGCGCTTCTAGCGCGGCTCTGGAAGAAGAACTACCCCAGCTCCTCACGACGCCGTCGATACCTCTTTTTGCGCTCGCGACAGCGTCCCTCAAGGCCCTCAGCCGGCTACTTACATTTGACTTGTATGTACCCGATGCGACAGAGATAACCTTGTTCGCCTCTCTACTGGCTGTCTCGTATAGTTTATCGAGTGCCGCTTTGCCCGCGTCAGGCTTTTGCGCTTCCTTCGCAGCATTCCCTTCCTTTTGTGCCGTTAAAGCTGCCTTACTTATTATTTGTGCGGCTGTTGCGGCTCGGCGCGCAACAGCAGGCGCTTGCTGCTGTGCTTCCGGCAGCGCCCCTGTAGTCGCAGGAGGAGTTTTGCTCGGTTGCCCTGACGTCGGCACTTCCGCTGGTTTCCGGACAGGAGGCGGGATGCTTGCGGGTAGAGGTTCAGGTGAAGGAGTGGGAACAGTTGAAACACCTCGATACGTAGGTCCCCTAGATTGAGCAGCACTACCTGCCCCCGACTGCAGGACGGGAGGAATTTCGTTGTTAGCGACAAGCGAGGGGTAGTTTGTGTTTGCACTAGAACCGCCGCCGGGAACAGCATTTACCTGTGGACGCCCCGACGCAGATGGTTCCGAAGAAGAACGTGGATTGCTTGTCAAGATGCCTGGCGTCTGCGCAGGTCTAAAAGCCGGATCATAGACTGTGTTCGCAGTGGTGTTGAGAGGAGCGTCAACCTTGGCGGCCGTCCCAGGCTGCGACACTGCAGGGGATTTCTGGACAGGAAGCGGCGGAGTGCGCGAAACTTTCACTTGTTGCTCGCGCGCACGCATACCTTGTACTAGATCCAGATTCTGTTTCTCGGTCCCTGTATATCGCTTTACCGGCGGTACCAATCCTTCCGATGCAAGTTGCTCGTATAGTGGGCGACGCTTAGCCACCGAAGGAAGATCATTCCCCCACACATCCCACGGCGATTGCGCGTTCCTGGGAACTTCAGGAACTTCAACCGGTAGCGACGGCGGCGCGTCAAATACCTGCAATGCATCAAATCGCTCCCTCAACGGAACCTCCGCGAGAAGCGAAGGAGGAGATGTTACGAGAGGCATGTCAACGGAGGAAATATCTGAGAGCGTTCCGCGAGGCTGTATGTCAGCAACATCAGGAGACGATACGGGAGGAAGCGTTTCGACTGCCGGACTCCCGAGAGGCCGTGGCTTCACATCAAAAAGTTCTACTTTCGGCCCGATGTCGGCAAGTGGAGTTTGTGTAAGACCATTCCACACGGCTAGTGCTTGGTTCTTAACCGATGTCAACGTTTCGCTCCACCAAGACGGAGTAATGTCGGTGACTGGTATGGATGGTACGTCCGATATTACCCGGGCATCAGGAATTTCTGATTGAGTCGTGATAACAGAAGGACCCACAGGCGAAAGGACTTCAGTTGGTGCACCTCCCGTAACACGAACAGAAGTCACATCTGACACAACCTTCACCTCTGGTATCTCGGAGACTAGCGTAGCGTTGGTGATCGGGAGACTGGAAATCACGCTGGACTTCGACACGGGCAGAGGTGGAATGTTTTGTGCAACTTGCGAGGAGAGACTGGGAATCACACTAGACTTCGAAACAGGCAGTGGTGGTGAACCACGGGAAGAAGCGCCGCTCGGAGATGCAGGCGAGGGCGCAGAAGCGACAGAGGTTGATGGTGCAACTGATACATTCCCCCAATCTTTGGCCGTAAATGTGACGTCGGTCTGCGGTGGAGTAGTTCCGATGCTGCCGCCCCATGTAACAGCAGAGCCAGAATTCAACGATGCTACTTGTTTCAATCCCCCGCTCCATGAATTTCCGCGCGATACAACCTCTACACTCATTTTTCTTCCATTTACTTGACTGTAAGTGCCCAATTCATTAAACACGCGAGGAGTAAGGTCGATCCCGCTTCCACAGGCAGGGCACACATCTCCAACAACTGCATATGTGGATTTCCCAGTATCAGGATTTTTGATATATATGATATCTCCAAACTTAAGACCGGAGTTATAACCAGCAGCAACAACAGGAGTGTCCCGATCTATATAATTATTTTTACTTCCAATCTTTGGTCCTTCTAGACCCGGACTGCAACCTGGATCAGCGCCCACCGTACACCCTCCTGGATAATAGAGAGTGGCTTTATGGTCGCTCGTCCTACCGCTAGTTTGATCGCCCGAAAACAAATCCTGAACCCCCTTTTTAGCCATTTCAATCGCGCAACTCCAAATACCCGTGCATGAACCGATTCCCGAAAGATCGGATGGCTTCCCAAACGTGTCGCTAACGCCTTTTTCGGCGTACTGACGGAGCGGATCTTGCGGATCCAGAGTCGCGGGATCAATGCCGTGTTCCGCCAAGAGCTGCGCTCGCTGCTCCGGAGTGAGCGTTGATTCGACCTGCACTGAAACGTTCCTTCCTTCTTCCTCCCGCAACTGTTCTGCCTTCTGAAGTTGAGCGCCTATTGCTTCCAAATCTGCGCAGCATTCAGAGCCAGGCCCAGTAGGAACTTTCTCGAGTGAGGGCGACTGCTCAAACGCCTGATCGAGTTGACCGGCAGTCGGGTCCGTCTCCACATTCGTGACATTAGAGGCTCCCAAAGCCGGAGTGTTCTTGAAACTTTCTTGGAGCTTCTGAAGTGTGGTCACATCTTTGAGCCCGAGAGCGTCTTCGAGCCCCGGCTTCTTGCCAATTTGAGCATTAAAACACTTGCCTCCCACACAATACTTCGTGGCGCAGGTACCGGGTGCCACGCCATGATTAGCCGTGCAGTTGGCGCTCGTCTTATCGCCGCCTCCTGTCACGGTGCACGATGCGCCGACCCATTTCTTCTCGCCGGTAGCCGTCGTAATGCATATCTTGCAATCATTTGAAACCACATTATTTTTTGTTTCGCTCGCTGCGTCACATTTCTCCTCGGCGGCATACACAAAGAGAGTCGAAAACCCCAAAAGAAAGAACATTGCGGCTAGCAGGAAAA
Source organism: uncultured Candidatus Saccharibacteria bacterium (assembly GCA_964426425.1). Taxonomy (GTDB): domain Bacteria; phylum Patescibacteriota; class Minisyncoccia; order Phycocordibacterales; family UBA2100; genus UBA10103. The sequence goes on from CAYRQI010000010.1 coordinate 19,691, forward strand.
AACCCGCCGTGGCACGAAATGCAGGCATATGCCTATATAGTAGCGCGCTCGGGCTCTCTGTGCGTCTATTCCCAGGGGATAAACCGACCCTCAAAAACCTCGCTGTGTTAAGGCCTTGGCGATCGCCTTATCGAAGGTAATAATGATCTCCGGACGTCTACTTCCTTTTTCCATATAAAATCTCATCGATCTTCTTGCTCAAATTCTTGTCCAGCTTTGGATCGCTGAAAATAAGGTCTTGAAAATCAGCTATTGTTTTTCCTTTTAGCTTCGCCGTTGGCATCACATCATGGGGTTTACATAGCCTACATGAGTGCTTCTTTAGTTTGTGGTGCTTGCACATATCTAGTCGCGATGTTTCCAAATGTCGAGAAGGATGAAGCAGTCGTCTTCTATCGTGAAATAGAATCGTACGTTTGCTGTCACTCGTGCTTGCCAAATGTTTTTCGCCTCGTCATACTTTTTGGCACGAAGAGAAGGGTGCCGGATATCTCGCAAGAGAAAAACGATTTGCTTGCGAAACATCTTTTCGATGCGCGGTGGAAACCTTGCAAACGCACGATCGAAATGCGGTGTTGTCCTATATCTCATTGCCGCTTCAAATGGGCCATGAGTTCGTCGACTGTGTTGAATGGGCCACTCAATTTGCCTTGTTCCACTTCCCGGAGAGCCTGCCGCAAGCCGCGGGAAATCTTTTTTGGTTTTACTGATGTCCGTACCGCTTCGGAAATTGGTTCGACGAGTGCACGAACCTCGCGCACCTCCTGAAGAACCTCTTTGAGCAATTTATCTGTTTTCGTAACAATCGCCATGCCACAAACTATAGCACGGCCATTACCACAGCACCATTTCGCGCATCATAAAAGCGCGAAATGGTGCTGGGTGATGAAAATTATGGTCGCTCACGCTCCTTAATTTTCTATCACATCTCATCCATACCACCCCCCATGCCTGCGCCGGAAGAGGGAGATGCTTTCTTTTCGGGAATTTCCGCAACCGCAGCTTCTGTTGTGAGGAGTACGGCCGCGGCAGAGGCGGCATTTTCGACGCCGCTTCGCGCAACCTTCACCGGATCGATGATGCCTGCCTCGTACATGTCGACGATTCCCTCTTCTTCGGATTCAGTGAGTGCATTGAAGCCGTAATTTCCACCTCTCTTCATCACTTCCTGCAAGACGACCGCAGAATCCTGCCGGCCGGCATTTTCTGCAATCTGCAGAAGCGGTGCGGAGAGTGCCGTGAGGAGAATGCGGTAGCCGATCGTGTACTCGTCATGCGCCTTTGGATCGATCTTCTTTGAAAGTTTGTCCGCAACGCGCGCAAGCGCACTTCCACCGCCGGGGACAATGCCTTCCGCAATCGCGGCTTTCGTCGCATTCACGGCGTCTTCGATCTTGTCTTTGAGGTACTTCATTTCTGTCTCGGTTGGAGCACCAACGCGGATGACTGCAACACCGCCGGAGAGTTTCGCGATGCGCTCTTCGAGCTTTTCGCGGTCGAACTTCGAATCGGTCGTCTCGAGCTGCTTCCTTAGCGAGGAGACACGTGCCTCGATGTCTGCCTTCTTCCCCTTCCCGCCGACGATCACCGTCGAATCCTTCGTCGCAACGA
>CAYRQI010000011.1:0-4723 GCA_964426425.1 uncultured Candidatus Saccharibacteria bacterium
TATATCCACACACTCTGCTGTAATCTGAACGCGCCCAAACGCTTGATGAGGTGGCGGAAGGCATTTCTTTTCGAGTGATCTTCCATCGACACGTCAAAAAGAATGAGACGCCACTTCTTGTCCCAGACCTTCCGAAAGCCAGACCTCTGAGCTTTGATTCTAAGGAGGTGCATGGAGGCAACGCGTCTCCCTTCGTCGGTTAACTCAATACGCATTTTCCCGCTTCGAGGTACCACAGAAATGTAGTTCCTTTTCTTTGCGTACCACAATGAGTAGCTGAGCTTACGACGATTCTGCGAAGAATCCTTCATGGCCATGGCCACTGGTATCGCTGCCGCGAGCAACCACGGAGCCGTACCCATAATGGTGAACACGCCACCACCAATGAGGAGTGCAACGAGGAGTTCCTTTCCATTTCGAATATCGAATAGATCTCTCTTCTCCTTCCTCTGCATGAAAACAGTATACCACCTCCTATCTGACTATTTATTCAGGTGAATGGAAAATCAAATAGACAGGGCTATGGCATCTGGCATCTATGGTGTACAAGCGTTGCGAGCCGTGGTTTGATGGCGTTGATACCTCAAGCGGTGTCGAGACGGCTCGCTGGATTTCTCCACTAGCATGGACCCGCCCGGCCGCAAGAAGTTCCGCGGCGGGCACGTGCAAGGAAAGCTCAGCTATGGGCAAGAAGACGAACACGATCCGATCGCACAGCACCCGCCCCACTCCCCCAAAGTCTCGTCCCAAAAAACTCGGTAAACCGGCCCCGGCACGCAAGACGCGTCGCCACCTGGGCCCGTTCTCGTTCCTCATCCTTCAGGTGCTCGACGAGCTGCCGCCGGGTGAGCGGTACGGTGTACGGCTCGAGCAGGAACTCAGGGCGCGTCTCGCGCCCGAGCTCGTACTTCTGGCGCAGATCTACACGGCCCTCGGCAGATTGAAGGCTGAGAGGCTCGTCAGACGGCGCGAGGTGCCAAGCCCGGCGACGCTCGGCTATAACGTCGTTCTCTATGAGATCACGGACAAAGGACGACAACGTTACAACGAGGCCGCTCCCTTCTATCGCGCCATCGGCGCCGCTGCGCGTCACACGCTGCACTGAACTCTTCGAAATGCGGCTACAAAAAGCGCTCCCACGTCACGTGAGAGCGAGTTAGCTCGCGCCGACCGTTCGCGGCTAGCATCCGAACGGCAAGCCCTCGAGCACGGGTAATGATATAACAGGTACCTCGGAAAGCAAAAAAGCCTGTGGCTCGGAGGCCCCGGCACGCAAGACGCGTCGCCACCTGGGCCCGTTCTCGTTCCTCATGTTTTCAACAAGGCCACAAACTTCTCTTTGTCTAAATGCGGGCCGATGATGGCGAGGTTGAGGCGGGAGGTGATGAGGAGATCGCGGGCGATACGCTCTATGTCGGCCGAGGAAACGGCATCGACGCCGTGGAGCATCTCCTCGAGCGGGCGGATGCGCGCGAGGTTTATCATCGAGGTCGCCGCATGGTTGGCTATCTCGTCGCTCGTTTCGAGCGCGAGCGTCATCGTGCCTTTGATGTACTGTTTCGCCTTCGCAAGCTCCGCCGCCGAGACTTTCTTCTCCTTGATCTTCTTAAATTCCGAGAGGATGGTTTTGAGGGTCTTCTCAAGTTTCCCGTGTTCGACGCCTGCTTGCACGGCAAGATAGCCGGTGTCGGGATAACGCTCGATCCACGCGTGAACTGAATAGGCGAGGCCGCGCTTCTCGCGCACCTCGAGGAAAAGGCGGCTCGACATGCCCGTGCCGAGAATCGTCGAGAGCACCGCGAGCGCGTATTCGTCTTTGTGCAAATATGGATAGGCCGGTACGCCCACGATGAAGTGCGTCTGGTCGGTTTTCTTTTCCTTGATAGCCACGCGCGGCTTGCTCTGATCAGAGACAAACGTGATGAAGTTCGGAGGATTCCCGTGCGCGAGGCCGCCAAATTCTTTCTCTATCTTTGCAAGCACTCTCTTTTCATCGAATGAGCCGGCAACGCACACGACGGTATTGAGAGGCGTGTAGTTGCGCTTGAGGTAGGCGGCGAAATCTTTGCGGGTGAACGAGCTGATGTTCTCCTTGGGCCCGAGGATCGTGCGGCCGAGCGGATGCTCTTTGCCATAGAGGAGCTCTTCAAAGACGTTGTCAACCGTGCGCATCGGCATGTCTTCGTACATATCGATCTCTTGGATGATTGCGCCGCGCTCTTTTGTTATCTCCTTTTCGGGCAATTTCGAATTCAAGAAAATGTCACTTATCACATCGAGTGTGGTGTCGAGATACTGCTTCGAGACTTTAGCGAAATAGGCCGTGCGCTCTTTGGCGGTAAATGCATTGTAGACTGCGCCGACGCCGTCAAGCTCCTCGCTTATTGCCTTCGCGCTTGGCCGTTTCTTGGTTCCTTTGAAAAACATGTGCTCGAGAAAGTGCGCGAGCCCATTCTCGTGCTTATCTTCGTATCGCGAGCCGGTTCCCGTCATCACTATCACCGTCGCCGTTTCATTGCTTGGCATCGGCGCAAGAATGATGCGCAAGCCGTTGGGAAGCGTGTGAACGTCGTACTGCATGAAAGCGCATCGTATCGCCTCGGACGCTCTCTCGCAATAAAAACAAAGCGTGCTATAACAATACAGTAACAGCTATGAATATCACTGAAATCCGCAGCAGGTATCTCAAATTTTTTGAAGACCGCGGACACTTCGTCATCCCCTCCGCCTCATTGGTGCCCCACAACGACCCAACGACGCTTTTTACCGGAAGCGGCATGCAGCCGCTTATCCAAAATCTCCTCGGCAAGGAACACCCTCTCGGGAGCCGGCTCACCAATTCCCAGAAATGCTTACGCACTGAAGATATCGAAGAGGTTGGCGACAATCGTCACACGACGTTCTTCGAAATGCTCGGCAACTGGTCATTGGGCGATTACTATAAAAAAGAGCAGCTATCGTGGTTCTTCGAATTTCTCACTGAAGAGATCGGCCTCGATCCAAACAACCTCTACGTAACTGTGTTTGCCGGCGACGACAAGCTCAACCTTCCTCGCGACATCGAATCAGCGAACATCTGGAAAGAGCTTTTCGGGAAGAAGGGAATTGATGCGAGAGATATCGTCATCGGCTCGAAAGAAGACGGCGCCCGCCTCGGGATGCAAGGCGGGCGCATTTTTTATTACGATGCGACAAAGAACTGGTGGAGCAGAGCGGGTGTGCCGGAGAACATGCCGGTGGGAGAACCGGGCGGCCCTGATTCAGAAGTTTTCTACGACTTTGGTTCGAAAAACTCGCCAAGGGCGGTGCGCCACGACCCAAAGTTCGGCTCCGAGTGCCATCCGAATTGTGATTGCGGCCGTTTCCTTGAGATTGGCAACTCAGTCTTTATGGAATACGTAAAGAACTCTTCGACTCCTTCGATTGGTTCGACAGGCTCGCAGCAAGCAGGTTCGGAGCAAGCAAATTCAGGACGTGGCAGTTTTAGCACATTGCCGCGGCGGAACGTTGACTTTGGCGGAGGGCTCGAGCGCATTGCGGCAGCATCAGAAGACAATCCGGATATTTTCTCTGTCGACGTGTTTTCCGACATCATCGGCCTCCTCATCCATTTTTCGAAAAAAGAATATACGGATAGTCGTTACACCCGCTCCTTCCGCATTATTGCCGATCACATCCGCGCAGCAACGTTCATTCTCGCAGATGGCGTGAAGCCGGGGAATGCGGAGCGCGGCTACGTCCTGCGACGCCTCATTCGCCGCGCTGCGGAACACACGCTTAAGCTCTCGGTGGGAGACAAAGACAAAGAGGATAGCATGCTCGTGCGCGCGGCCATTCTCACGATCGAGAAGTACAAAGGAGCCTACCCCGAGCTCGACGGCGAAGAGGTCTACCGTATGATCACGGACGCGATATGGAATGAAGAGAAGCAATTTGCCCGCGCGCTCGATCGCGGCATGCGCGAGTTCGAGCGAGTCGCCGCGACGGGGCATATTGAGGCCGCAGAGGCCTACATGCTTTTCACTACTCACGGCTTTCCGTTCGAGATGACCATGGAACTTGCGAAAGAGCGGGGGATCGACGTTGATGAGATGGGATTCCGGCGCGAGATGAAAAAACATCAGCAGATATCGCGCGCAGGCGTTGCGCAAAAGTTCAAAGGAGGGCTGGCCGATACTTCGGAAAAGACGACGCGTCTCCACACGGCGCACCATCTCCTTCTCAAAGCTCTTCAAATCGTGCTCGGGGGCCACGTGAAGCAGCGCGGAAGCAACATCACGCAGGAGCGCCTTCGCATTGACTTCTCGCACGGAGAAAAGATGACAAAGGAGCAGATCGCGGAAGTTGAGAAGATAGTCAACGAGAAGATACGCGAAGGCATCCCTGTCGTAAGGACAGAAATGTCCAGAGAGGAAGCCGAAAAGCTCGGCGCCGAGCGCGAATTCGGCGCGAAGTATCCCGAACGTGTCTCCGTGTACTCTGTCGGCCCTCTCGACAGCGCGTTCTCCATCGAGTTCTGCGGCGGCCCGCACGTAATCAACACCGCGGAGGTAGGGAAGAGCGGGACTTTCAAGATACAAAAAGAAGAAGCCGTCGCGGCAGGTATCAGGAGAATCAAAGCCACATTGAATTAAAATTCTTATTACCTTTTCTCTCTATGATCGAAAGTACCGAAAACGGTCCGAAAAAGATAGGCGGGGTGTTAGGTCTAGGCAGTTCATTA
>CAYRQI010000011.1:4733-21118 GCA_964426425.1 uncultured Candidatus Saccharibacteria bacterium
GGATTGTAAATATTGGTCGTCAAACCATTATTGACATTGTTAACAGAGTTGAAAAACCAACCGTGTTTCTTGACATAGGAGGATTTTTCTCAGAAATAGTAAATGAACTTGATAATAAGCTGGGGCAAAATTTTCGCGGAATAGTTGAAGACACCGAGAATGGGCTACAGAAATATGAGAAGATAGGAATCAATTTTCCATTTGTTAGCGTTGCTCGAAGTCCCCTTAAGGAGAGCGAGGATGTGATGGTGGGACAAGCAATTACTTTCTCAGCCGAGGCTTTACTGAGACAGCATAATGTATTGATAAACGGACTGAAGGTCGGGGTAATCGGTTATGGAAAAATTGGAAAATCAGTTGCACAAAATATTCGTCAAAAGCAGGGAAATGTTTCTATTCATGACATTGATAACATTCGCCTCACGCACGCAGTTTCCTCTGGCTTATCAATTTTGGATAAAGATAGAATTTTAAGAGAAAGTGACGCTATTTGTTTGGCAACCGGCAACCTATCTTTATCATATGAAGATTATTCGAAACTTAAGAATGGTTGCTGGGTGTTTTCTGTGACCTCATCTGATGATGAAGTGGACAAAAGGTGGCTAGAAGCAAATTACAATAAAGAGCAGATATCTCCATATGCTGTACGATATTCGAGAGATAATCATCATTTTTATCTCCTAAATGATGGGAATGCCATTAACTTTATACATGGATCGACTGTGGGTGATTTTATATTGCTGGTGCACGCTGAAATTTTAGTTGCGGTACACAAACTACTCAACAATCAACTGCCGATTGACCAAAACGAACTAGATAAAGAAACAAGAGACAGGATTTGCAAGGTCTGGTTATCGGTTTTTAGAGATGTCACATAAGCACACTTCTGATTTTCAGCTCTCAAGAGATTATTATACAAGCAAGTATGACAGTATGAAACACTTCAATATCGAAGTTAAGGCGAAATATGATGATCACGAGAAGATTCGATTAATTTTGGCATCATGTCATGCAGATTTTAGAGGTATAGATCATCAAATTGACACCTACTTTGTAGTCAACCGCGGAAGATTAAAATTGCGTGAAGGTACTATCGAGAACCACCTTATCTTTTATCAAAGAGAAGACGGGAAGGGACCAAAGCGATCCGACATCATTTTGTTCAAGTCCGATCCGGGTTCTTCGCTCAAAGAAATTTTACTCAAATCACTCAAAACTTTGGTGGTAGTTGACAAGCAAAGAGAAATTTACTTTATTGAGAACGTAAAATTTCATATTGATACAGTAAGAGACCTCGGGACATTTGTTGAGATTGAAGCGATTGGTAGTGACGAGGTGACAGACAAAGAAAAACTATTGGAGCAATGTGAAAAGTACCTCCAGTTATTCGGAATTCTGAAAGATGCCTTGATTTCCGTTTCTTATAGCGATTTACTATTGAATAGAATGAAAATTGGTTCTGCAGACGCCGCCGTATCCACAAAGACTTGATGGAGTATACTTGTATACGATGTTCTCATTACGCCTCGGGAGGAAACAGAGCGGAAAGATGATTGCCGTTGCCGATGTGGGGAGCGGGAGTGTTGCTGTCGGCATTGTGCACGTTGTCAAAAAGGGGCAAGCGAGCGTACTCATTGCAGAGCGCGCCACACTTCCCCTAAGCGAGCGGGGCCTTGAGGCAACTGCTACGGGAGTAATCACTCTTCTCGAAGCAACGGCGGAAAAAGCACTCGCGAAACATAGACAAACCGCGAAGGGGGCACGGCACGTCGAATCGGCATTCGCAGTCATCCATTCGCCATGGACGCGCTCAAAGACCATCCGCGTGGAGTCCGCGTTGGACCGAGAAACAAAGATCGAGGAAGGCATGCTCAACGCACTTGCGCAGCGGGCGCTTGAGGCAGATACAGAATATAATCACGGCAAAATCCTCGAGGCGGGCATAATCCGCGTGGAGCTGAACGGTTACCCGACGCTACGACCCATCGGCAAGCACGCGCACCACATTGCCACCTCCGCGCTTCTTTCGGAGTGCGATTCTCGCATTCGCGAGGGTGTGGTACAGGCGCTTGCGAAGGTATTCGCATGCTCGCCGCCGATGCTCCGCTCGGACACGCGAGCCCTTCTCTCGGTTACGCGCGAGAGTTCTGCTCTTCCGAAAGAGGCGCTCATTATCAACATGACCTACGAGGCGACCAATGTCATTGTCGTGCGAAAAGGCATCATTGCCGAAACGGCGCTCGTTGCTGAAGGTACCGGCTCCATTGTGCGACGCGTCACCGCCGAGAAAATGCCGGAAGAGACACTGACACTTATCCGCCTCTTGGCGCTCGAGCAGTGCGAGGCTGAAAGCTGTGAGGCGATAAAAGCTGCAATGGCGCGCGCCGAACCCGAGCTTGCCAAAGTCTTCGGCGAGACATTCAGCCGCTTGAGTGCCTTCCGACGTTTGCCAAACAGGTTGGTGCTTTTGGCGGACGAGAACCTGGCGCCTTGGCTTTCGCGTTTCTTTGGCCGTATCGACTTCGCGCAGTTCACGGTGACCACGCGTCCGTTCCTTTCTGTATCGCTTTCGATTGAGAGCATCAAGGAGCTCGTCGCATTCGAGAGTCCACCCGACATTTCGCTCGGCATCGCTACTGCGCTTGTCAACATGGAAATGCATGCAGTGTAGTCCAGATGGTATACTCAAGAAGATGTTATTCACGGAGCGAATTACAGACACTCTCATTAAGCAAAACTAGCATGAACGCAAAAGATTATTTTCAGGACATAACCCCACCGGAATCCAGCGCTCCGCGCACGCTCCATGTGAGTGCTGCCATGCCCGAGACGACGCCTGCTGACCAATCTCCTTCAGAGGGCGGCGAGAAGAGCATCCGCAACATCCAAGTGCCGACCCGACTACGTCGCTCCCCGGACGTCAGAGAAAGCGACATTCCTCCGCTCCCTCGCAGAAGGGAGCGCATGTGGTTGTGGGGAGGCGCTGCGCTTGCCCTTCTCATTCTGGGAGTGCTCGCGCTTGTCGCGCTTCGGCCAACGACCGTAACCGTCATTCCGCGCTCGCACACAGTGTTCTTCGATGAGACCGCGCGATTCATCGCCTATCCCGCAGGCTCAAACGCAACAGGGACACTTTCATTCATGATTGAAGAGAGCACGTATGAAGATTCGCAGATCGTGAAAGCGGCGGGGGTTGAGCGTGTCGAGGAGCGCGCGAGTGGCAACATTACCGTGTACAACGACTACTCGAGCACTCCCGTGAAGCTCCTGAAGAACACTCGTTTCGAGACACCCGACGGTCTCATTTTCCGCGCTCCATCGGAAGTCGTTGTGCCCGGCAAAAAAGGATCAGCTGCTGGTGAGGTAACCGTCATGGTAATTGCCGATGCCCCCGGCGATAGATACAACGTGGGTCCTGTTTCGCGCTTCACGCTTCCCGGTCTGAAGTCGTCCACCATGTACACAAAAGTCTACGCTCGTTCTTCTGCTGCCATGAGTGGAGGTTTCTCTGGCGAGCGTCCTGTCGCAGAAAAGAGCGCGCTCGATGCAGCGGTTTCTGAAATTCGAGGACGTCTCGAGGAAAAGGCGCATGCGGCAATAGGTGGGATCGGCGCGGATAAAGTAGCGTTCTTTGATCTCGCCCGCCTCTCGTACGAAAGCCTCCCGGCAACAATGGAAGGACAGGGAAATGTCCGCATCGCAGAACGCCTCCGCCTTGAACTTCCGGTATTTCCTGCGGACGCGTTCGCGCATGTCGTCGCGGAGAGTGTTTCCGCCGGCGCCGAGGAGGGAGGTGTCGTCTTGAAGCCACTTGAGGGTTTCTCTGCGCGTGCGGAAACGAAAACCTTCTCAGTCACCTCGCCGCTTACGTTTACGCTCTCGGGTCAGGCACAACTCGTATGGAAGGTTAACGTGGACGAACTTGCCTCTGCATTAGCCGGTCGCGACGAATCGGCATTTCAAACTATTGTAGAGAGCTTTTCGGGCATCGAGGAAGCACACGCACGGATCGAGCCGTTTTGGAGCAACTCATTTCCTAAAGATACTGCGGCGATAAAAATGAAAGTGAAGGAACCGGAACCTGCGCGCTGAAAAATTGACGTGAGTTTCGAAAGCTGATATTGTGTCGCCGCACGTTATGCCCCGTACCACAATCTTGAAGACCCCAACTTCGTTGTGGTATATTGCGCCGTCGCCAGGACAAGGGTTCTGCACGGCTACGGTCAATCTGTAGGATTGTGGTACGGGGTATGCAAGAGCCGCAGCTCGTTGAGGGAGTCGTCGAAGAAGCACTTCCCAACACCCTCTTCCGCGTGAAGACGAATGAGGGACAGACCCTGCTTGCCTATTTGGCGGGAAAAATGCGGCTTCACCGGATCAAGGTGCTCGTTGGCGACAAGGTTACGTTGCAACTCGATCCGTACGGCGGACGAGCGCGTATTATCCGCCGCGCATAGATGCACTCATACATGAAGATAAAAGCTTCGGTCAAGAAAATCTGCATGAACTGCCGTATTGTCCGCAGGCGTGGTCGCGTATGGGTCGTCTGCTCAAATCCTCGCCACAAGCAAAGACAGGGCTAAAGAAGATGCTATAAGCAAGAAAAACTAACATGCGAATCGCAGGAGTTACGATACCAGACGGGAAGCGCTTAGAGATAGCGCTCACCGCCATTTATGGCGTTGGAAGGTCGCGCGCGCTTTCCACTCTTGAGGCTCTCGGTATCAATCCCGGAAAGCGCAGCGGGGAGCTGAATGCGAAGGAAGAAAGCGCGCTGCGCGAGGCAATAGAGAAATTCAAGATAGAAGGTGAGCTTCGACGCGAGATCAGCAGCAACATCCGGCGTCTCAAGAACATAAAGGCGCACCGCGGTATACGACACGCGAAGAAACTTCCGGTTCGCGGTCAGCGCACGCGTACGAATTCGCGCACTGTTCGCGGCAACGTTCGAAAGACGATGACAAGCGGCCGCCGCAAGCTCGAAAAAACATAAACTATGGGCAAGAAAAGAATTATTCGAAAATCAGGCGGAACGGTCGATCAAGGTCTTAAATCGCGATCATTGGCGCGTGTCGCGAAAAAGAATATCATCGCGGGCACTCTCCATATTCACGCAACCTACAACAACACAAAAGTCTTGCTTGCTGACAAGGAGGGCAACACGGTTACCTGGTCGTCCTCTGGCGCACTCGGCTTCTCCGGCGCAAAGAAGGGAACTCCCTTCGCGGCCGCGAAAGTCGGTGAGCTCGTAGGTGATAAAGCGAATATTATCGGCGTTAAAGAGGTCAATGTCATCATCCGGGGAGTCGGCGCCGGTCGCGAATCGGCTCTTCGTGGTTTTGCAGGGAAGGGTATCGAGATAAGCAACATTGCCGACAAAACTCCTGTGCCACATAATGGTCCCCGACCGCCAAAACCACGGCGCGTCTAATCGTCTATGTTGCCGGTCAAATCAAAATACAAAATCGCGAAGCGGCTTGGACCAGCGGTCTTTGAGCAAACGCAAACTCAAAAGTTTGCACTTTCCGACGCGCGCTCGAAAAAGTCGCGTCCGCGCAGACGAGGTGCCTCTGACTACGGGCGGCAGCTCCTCGAAAAGCAGCGTGTCCGCTATACCTATGGGCTATCCGAATCACAGCTCTCGCGATACGTGAAGAGCGCGTATGCGACTGCCGATCCGCCCGCCACACTACATAAGATGCTTGAAATGCGGGCGGATTCGATCGTCTATCGCGCAGGTCTCGCGCCAACGCGGCGAGCGGCTCGGCAGCTCGTAAGCCACGGCCATATCCTTGTGGATGGCAAGCGCACGACGATTCCATCTCATCGTCTCAAAAAAGGTGACACGCTCTCCGTTCGCGAGGGGAGCCGTCGAGGGTCGCTTTTTTCTGTACAGAGCGAAGAGAGTGAAGTGCGGCAAATTCCACAGTGGCTCACGGTCGACCGTGAGGCGCTTCTGGTAACGGTGACAGGAGAGCCAATGTATGGTCCCGCTGAAACGAGCTTCGACTACAAGACGGTGTTTGAGTTTTACAGCCGATAGAATGTTGTGTATACTGGCGCGCGTTTTTTTAAGGCTTTTCTTATGAGCATAGCGAGTTAGAAACAACCTTAACCTGCCCAACTTTTGACATCAAGATGCCCATGCACTATAATGTTGACTTACACTCTAATAGGACCATTGCCACCTTCGCTGAACAGCCAAAAGTTTGGGCGGGTGGTGATTTTTGTTATCGCTTTGCTCTATAAAAATCTACCATGTCTGATTACCATATAGCGCTTCCATCGAAACCACGTATCGTCTCCGAATCGGAGCGGAGCGGTACCTACGAAATAGATGGTCTCTATCCCGGCTACGGTTATACGCTCGGGAATTCGCTTCGACGTATTATTCTCTCGTCGTTGCAGGGTGCTGCGATCACGCACGTAAAAATCCCCGGTGTCTCGCATGAATTTTCCACAATTGAGGGAGTAAAGGAAGACGTCGTAACGCTTCTCCTCAACATTCGCAAGGTCCGTCTCAAGATTGCGACTGACGAGCCGCAGAGCCTCACTCTTTCCGTCAAAGGCCCGAAGACGGTGACGGCGGCGGATCTCAAAGTGCCCGGGCAAATCGAGGTCTTGAATACAGAGAGTTATATTGCCGAGATCACTGGCAAAAATGTACTCGAGATCGAGATGCGTGCCGAAAGGGGCTTAGGATTTGTGCCAAAGGAGGCACATCAGAAAGAACGCGTGGAAGTCGGTACGATCGCACTCGATGCAATCTTTAGTCCGATACGCCGCGTGAACTATGAAGTGGAGAATATGCGTGTCGGCGACAGAACCGATTTCAACCGCCTCCGCATCTTCATCGAAACAGACGGCGCGCTTGAGCCCCGCGAGGCGCTCGAGCGGGCAATCGAGACCATGATCCACCAACTAAAAGCAATCGTCGGCTTCAAGGAGGAAGAGGTCACCGGGATTGGGCTTCAGGCGCCCGAGGTTGCTCCCGAGCGCGTCGAGAAGGCGATGCCGGATTCTGAAATACTTAAAACCCGCGTGTCGGAATTGAATCTGCCGCAGCGTGTCGAGGCGGCGCTCGACAATGCATCCATCCGCACTGTCGGTGGCCTCGTGCGGAAGCGCGAGGACGATCTCCTTGCGATCGAGGGTCTAGGGCAAAAGGGACTTCAGGAAGTCAAACGCGCGCTTTCCAATCTCGGCCTCACACTTCGCCAGTAAACGCCTATGCGTCACCACGACCGTACCCACAAGCTCGGCCGCGTAAAGCGACAGCGAACCGCTCTGCTCCGTTCGCTCGCGCGCTCACTCATCCTCCACGAAGGCATCACGACGACAGAGGCGAAAGCCAAAGCGTTGCGCCCTTTTGTGGAGCGGCTTGTGACGATGAGCAAGAGTGGATCGCTTTCTGGTACTCGCACGGCCGCAAAGCGTCTCGCTTCTGCAGAAGCCGGCAAAAAGCTCAAAGAGCTTGCCGCACGCTACGAGAAACGCGCGGGTGGTTACACACGCATCGTGCGACTGGGGAGAATCGGCAAGCGGGTTGGAGAAATGTCTCGGATCGAATTCGTCAAATAGCATATGAAGGAGTACGCAATAGATGCCGCCGGAAAAACACTGGGAAGAGTCGCTTCGGAGGCGGCGAAGGCTCTTATGGGAAAGACGTTGGCCAACTACACACCGCATATGCGCAGTGAGGTGCGCGTGAAGATCGTGAACGCCGGGAAGCTCTCCATGCGCTCGCGTAAGCGCTCGAGCAAGACGTACACCACCTACTCCGGTTACCCGAGCGGACGGAAGGTGGAAACCTACACGGCACTTTCTTCGCGGCGGGGCGCCGATATGCCGCTCCGCCGCGCGATCCGCCGCATGCTGCCCCGCAACACCTTCTTGAAGGCGCGAATGAAACAGCTTGAGATCACCCTTTAAAAAGTATGGCGAAGGCACCTGCATACACAGAGGCAACAGGGCGCCGAAAAACGGCAACTGCGCGCGTGCGCATCATGGAGGCAAAGAACGCCTCAATGCTCGTGAACGGGAAGCCCGCCGAGCAATACTTTCCACTTGCGACGATGGTTAAGACAGCATATGCGCCGATGCAAGTCTTGAGCGCCGCATACGCGGTATCGGCGAAAGTGCATGGCGGTGGATTGAAGGCACAAGCGGAAGCGGTCCGCCATGGACTTTCCCGCGCGATTGCAGCGCTCGTCCCTGAACAGCGCAAAGATTTGAAGGTACACGGCTTTTTGAAACGTGACCCTCGCGCAAAGGAGCGCAAGAAATTCGGTCTCAAGGCAGCACGGAGAGCGCCTCAATGGAGTAAACGTTAGTGTACTACACACTTGCCACAACGCTCATCGGTGTGATAGAAGTGACGGACCACCGCGATGGTTCGGCATCGATGCGGTGGGAGGGCGATTACGGTGTTGCGTACGCCCGGGGGTGGAGCCGAATCGAACCTCCACCTTTCAATTTTTTCAAAACCTGCAGACGTTTTGATATACTCACGCTGTATGCCTGATGAGCAAGCAAACAACAATGACAATCTCGACTTTGAGCCTGAAGATGAGCTTGGAAGCGTCGGCGCGCTACAGCAAAAGCTGGCAAAACTCAAAGACGAGCTCGGCAAGGTAAGAAAAGAGCGGCAGGAATACCTCGAGGGCTGGCAACGATGCAAAGCCGATAGCGTTAATCTAAAGCGCGAGGCTGAAGCGCGGGCATCGCGTGTCGCGGAGCTTTTGCGTGAGGAGCTCATTCATGACATCATTCCCGCGCTTGACAGCTTTGACATGGCGGCAGGAAGCGAAGCTTGGGCAAGCGTCTCCAATGGTTGGCGTAGCGGCATGGAGCATGTGCGGGATCAGCTGATCGAAGCTCTCCGTAGGCACGGCATTGAGCGAATAGGCAAGGTAGGAGAACCACTGAATCACGCGTGGCACGAGGTTCTCGAGGAGCGAGACGATGTGGCCGGAGAAGAAGGAACGGTCGCTCGAATTGTCCGCTTCGGCTACCGAACGAAAGAGCGGGTCTTGCGACCCGCGCACGTTGTATTAAAATCTTCGCGCTCGAAATGATTTCATGAAAATCATATGGCAAAAATTCTGGGAATAGACTTGGGAACAACAAACTCGGCGATGGCAGTTGTCAAAGCCGGCGAGCCGGAGATCATTGAGAATGCCGAAGGAGCGCGCACGACGCCGTCTGTCGTCGCGATATCGAAAACGGGCGAGAAGCTCGTTGGACTTCTTGCGAAGCGCCAAGCCGTCACCAATCCAAAGAATACCATCTATCAGATCAAGCGCTTTATCGGCCACACGTTTGACGAACCGGCTGTCGCAAAAGACCGCGCGGCTGTTCCCTTTGAGACACGGAAAGCGGCGAACGGTGGTATCGAGGTCAAGATGGGCGATACGTGGTACCGACCAGAGGAGATATCCGCGATGATCCTCCAAAAGTTGAAGCAGGACGCCGAAGCGCGTCTCGGTGAGAAGATCACCGAAGCAGTCATCACCGTCCCCGCATACTTCAACGACTCACAGCGGCAGGCGACCAAAGATGCTGGCAAGATCGCGGGATTAGAGGTAAAGCGAATCATCAACGAACCGACTGCGGCGGCGCTCGCGTACGGATTCAACAAAAAGAAAAATGAGAAGATCGTCGTCTTCGACTTCGGCGGCGGCACCTTTGACATCTCGGTCCTCGAGGTGGGTGACGACGTTATCGAGGTTCGCTCAACCGACGGCGACTCGCACTTGGGCGGCAAGGATCTCGATCAGAAGATCATGAACTGGATCGCGGACGAATTCAAAAAGGAAAGCGGCATCGACGTGCGGAACGACGCCCTCGCGCGGCAGCGCCTTGACGAGGCAGCCGAAAAGGCGAAGATCGAGCTCTCAACTGCGCTCGAAAGCGAGATTAACATTCCCTTTATCACTTCAGATTCGTCGGGGCCACGCCACCTCTTGATAAAGATGACTCGCGCGAAACTCGAGGAACTTTCCGATGAGTTTATTGAGCGCGCGATGAGTATTACGAAGCGCGCGATGGAAGCTTCACCCTTTAAGATAGCTGATATCAACGAAGTGATTCTTGTCGGTGGACAAACTCGCATGCCGGCAATGCAAAAGTCTGTTGAACAATTTTTCGGAAAGAAACCGCACATGGGTGTGAACCCCGATGAAGTCGTCGCGATCGGCGCGGCCATACAGGGTGGAATACTGCGGGGCGACGTGAAGGATGTGCTCCTCCTCGACGTGATCCCACTGTCGCTTGGCATCGAAACACTCGGCGGTGTCGCGACCAAACTCATCGAGCGAAACACTACGATCCCAACTTCACGCGCACAGGTCTTTAGTACTGCTTCCGACAATCAGCCTTCGGTTGAGATCCATGTCGTGCAGGGCGAGCGGCCGATGGCGGCCGACAACAAATCGCTCGGTCGCTTCAATCTCGACGGCATCCCTCCGTCTCCGCGTGGAATGCCCCAGATCGAAGTTACTTTCGACATTGACGCGAATGGCATCCTCACGGTGAAAGCGAAGGACAAAACCACGAACAAAGAACAATCAATCCGCATTGAAGGCTCGTCTGGTCTCTCTGAAGCGGACATCGAGAAGATGCGACGGGACGCCGAGGCGAACGCCGAGGCTGATCGGAAAAAGAGAGAGCTCGTTGAGACGCAAAACGCAGCCGACCAGCTCATCTACGCGGCCGAAAAAGCGCTTAAGGAGCACGGAGAGAAGGTGAGCGAAGATATCCGAAAGAACGTGCAGGAGAAGATAGACGCGCTCAAGTCTGCGCGCGGCGGTTCGGATGCGAATGCGATCAGATCAGCCTCTGAAGCGCTCTCGGGTGCGATGAGTGCGATAGGTGAAGCGATGTCCAAAGGGCAACAGCCTCCCCCAACTGATCAGAAACCACCTGAAGAATCAAATAAGTAACGATCAACAATAGAAATTGACTAG
Organism: uncultured Candidatus Saccharibacteria bacterium; assembly: GCA_964426425.1. Classification (GTDB taxonomy): domain Bacteria; phylum Patescibacteriota; class Minisyncoccia; order Phycocordibacterales; family UBA2100; genus UBA10103. Next base: position 15,701 of record CAYRQI010000011.1, read on the forward strand.
TGTCAATCACAACAGACCGTGTGAATAGCATATGGGAGTTATTCACAGCATTCTGCGTCTTATTGAGATTCCGGTCCTAAGTTGATCTCGGCTTGCCGAGATTTCATCTCGGCTCTCACTTTCAGGAAGAATCTTTTCTTTGCTTGTCGATAGCAGCAGAAGCGCAATCCACAAGTAATCAACAGAGAATGCCCTGAAGAAGGTGATTTTCTCTGAATTGATCTCTTGACGATCATAGTATACTCGCGCGCGTGCAATAGATCTTTCATGAACAGCCGAACTCTTCTTCGCACGAAATTGCGGCAAATTGATCAGCTCCTAGTGTTTTTTGTTATTTTGATTTTTGCAGCGACACCGGCCAGTTTTGCATTCGCGGCATTTGGCGACGGTTCTCCAACAGTCCCGAATGCCTCGGTATTCACCGCACAGACAGAAGATCCGAAGGTTGATGGATCCACCGGAGCTTTTACGCAACGCGTCCCTCTCGACATCCCACCTGGTCGCAACGGCCTCCAGCCCGACATCGCCCTCGATTACAGCAGCCAGCGAACGAAAGACAGCATCGTTGGATATGGTTGGATGCTCTCAATTCCCTACATTGAACGCTTGAACAAGACTGGCTCGCAGGACCTGTATGGGACGATTCCATACTTCACCTCTTCAATTGACGGAGAACTCGTCGCAAGCTCGACTTCGAGCAGCGCAACGACCACTGCATTCATCTCGATCGAATCGAATTCATACGGTCCGCAGAGCTCCTCGCGATGCACGCCATCGTCGGACCCTTTTACGCTCTCAAAGTCTGTTAGTTCAACCTCCACACTTCTGGTCGCGCATATCAATTCTCCTTTCATTTCCAACGTGAAGTATGCCAATGTGAACATGACCCGCGCTACTTCCACTGGCGGAGTTGAGACATGGTATCTCGCAAATCCGACAAGCGGAACGAATGATCTAGTTGTCACCCTTTCTCAAAGCAGCGGCGGCTATGTATCGGCTGTTTCGTATACGGGAACGGCTTCGACAAGTCCGATCGGTGCGATGGCGTACAATACCGGATCAACCGGCAATATGTCTGTGCTGATTACTACAACCAACAACTACTCAGTAGTAGACGACCAGATCTTTTATGACGGCACTCAGACGCTTACAGCAAACTCTCCCCAGATACAGCAGTTGACCAATGGCTGCACTGGTAATTTCTCCCACGGTGCGAGCGTTTTGAAAACGACACACACTGGCCTCAAATCACTCGGCTGGGTCCATGCAGGTTCGGAGGGCAGTTGGATTGAGGTGGCGGTGGAAGTAAAAGCACCGACCACCAACGCTGGAAGCGTCGGCACGTACCTCGCAAAGGTGGATGACGGATCGTTTAACGTGTACACTTTCGCGACAACGTCGTGGACGATGTATGACAAGAAAGGAACGAGATACACATTCGGCTCGGATGATTCCGGCCGCATGTACGACACCGGCACAGGCACGTCGACTAACACATTCCGCTGGATGCTTCAGGAAGTGCGAGATACCAACGACAATTACATCGAGTACACGTATTCGAGGGATAACAACGTCCTCTACCCTGCTACAATCACGTACACCGGAAAAGGCTCGACCGATGGGCCATTCACGGTCACGTTCGCAACGACCACGCGGCCCGATGTACGCGTCAGTTATGCATCCGGATTTGCTGCGACGTCTACAAAGAGAGTCTACGAGATTGATGCGTCCGTAAATGGATCGATAGTCAGAAAGTACCTGCTCGGGTACGGAACCGGCAATAACGGCTCCCGCTCACTCCTCACGAGCATCGTGCAGCAGGGGTATGACGACAACAACACAGTCGTCACGCTCCCTGCAATGACATTCAGCTATGCGAGTTCATCGACTCAGTACTACGGCCCGGCAATAGCGCGGGTCATCAACGCCGCTTACACGGTTGCCGACACCGACGGCAACGGAATCAACGACGTGAACCTCTTCATGCCGGGAGCTGGTAACGGCTTCATGTGGCACGACAACGAGGCAAACGCTATAGCGGTGCCCGACGCGAGCACGGCCCCGCCCGAATACTGGGCAGGCACGGGGTATCCGAATTCTCCTCCTCTCGAGCGCGGTGTCAGATATCTGGACATCAATGGGGACGGAAAAGCAGACGCCGTGCGAGGGTGGGTCGACGATTCTGCAGGGTCGTCGAATTACGCCGTTTACTACAACCAGTACTCCACTACGACGGGAACCTATGGCTGGTCTGCCACGACGACAAGCTATACGGGAAATGTTCCCATCTTTGCGAAGAAAACGAGTGGCGGCCTCTACCTCACCGGCGGACTCCTCGGAGACGTGAACGGCGACGGTTTGCCGGATTACCTGACCGCGCTCACGAACGAACAAGCAACCTCGACATACCTCGGCAACGGTTCCGCCTGGGATCGCACTGTTACGCAGTTTGCTGCAGCGAAATCGTTTCCCTCGACCGCGCCGACGGAAACCGCATCGCAGCTCGTCGACATCAACGGCGACAACCTCGACGACTGGGTATACTCCGCCGCAAGCAGCACGTATGTGCTGCTCAACAACGGTACAGGATGGAATAGCATTCCGGATCCACAGTGGACATTCGCTACATCCACGACGTACTTGTCGAACGGCAACTACTACGATCGTGGCATCCGCTTCATGGACATGAACGGCGATGGCCTGCAGGACCTCGTGCGCTCGTACCTCGGCGCATCAGGTGGCGGCTGTGTTGGAACCGAAGTCGCGGACGTGAAAGCCGTATACCTCAATACCGGGAGTGGCTGGGCTACGACTACTAGATATACACTCCCTGCATACATAACGACGTGCAACGCGGGAACCAGTACCCTTGCGTACAATGAATACGTGAACTTTTACGGCAATGGTCAGCTCCTGCAGGACGTCGTCACTTCAGTCACGAACCCGAAGGGCGGAGGCATCGCGATTTCATACAAGATGACTGGGAATCCCGGTTCGGCGATCAGGGTACTTGCCGCGAGCACCATGGTGACCCACGATGGTCTCGGTAACTACGCGACAACGACCTACTCATATTCGAACGGTCATTGGTACAACACGACGGTCCGCGATAGACGGTTCGCCGGCTTTTCACCAGTGACGGCGACTAATCCCGATTCGATCGTCGAGACGCACTATGGGCAGAACTCGCTTGCCCGCATCGGCCGGCCGACACGCAAAGACATTTCGGATACCTCCGGCAATCTCAAGCAGCGCATGCTCTACCGCTGGGATACGGTAACGCATGGCGATAGCACATTCATCGGACTCGGCCGGGAAGTGACATTGGACTACGCAAGCGATGGCACCCATCGCGACAAAGCGACCGACTATCGCTACTCATCCACCACTGACGATCTCATCCAGAAAGTCGAGTACGGAGAGGTCAGCGGCAATACGGACAGTACGTCGTTCACTGATACGGGAACAGACAAGCGGACGACGAACATCACGTATGCGGCGAGCACGTCGGTCAATATGTATGTGCCGATCCAGAAAACAATTCTCGATTACAACAGTGCGACAAGTTCGGACCAAAGACTCTACTACGATTCTCTCGCATTCGGATCAGTAACTGTCGGGAATAACACCAAGCAGGAAGATTGGGTCAGCGGTTCTACGTACGCAAGTTCCACAAAAACATACAACACCTACGGCCTCGTTGCGACCTCCACAGACCGTCGTAGCAATGCGACATCCTACGTGTATGACGCGAACAACCTCTATGTTGCGACCTCTACCAACCCACTGCTTCAGCAAACACAGTTCCTCTACAACTACGCGAACGGAAAAGTACGATGGAAAAGCGATCCGAATAGCTCGCTCACAAAAAACATATTCGACGGCGTGGGACGCCTGAAAGAAACGGATGTCTCTTCAACCTCAACACCGACAACGTATGCCACGACAACCGTTTACACGTACACTGATAGCACGACGACTCCTTCGTCAATGCTGCGTAGCGACTGGCTCTTCCCGGGCAATACGGTGGATACGTACCAATATTTCGACGGATTCAACAGGCTTGTTCAAGAACGCAAGGAATCGCCCACGGCAAGCTCTTTTTTCGTTACCGATCGTCGATACAGTCAAGTGGGCCTCTTGGCATCTTCTACACTTCCATACTCTTCGTCTGGCACTGCATATACGACGCCGACCGTCACGTCTGCCCTCTATACAAACTACCTCTACGATCCGCTGAAACGACTGACGTCGGAAACGAACGCTGTCGGAACCAAATCCAGCGCTTATTCCAAATGGGCGACCACGGCAACCGATCCGAACGGGAACACGAAGGTGTACTGGTACGACGCGTTCGGAAACCTCGCACAAGTCGTCGAACGCAATACCACGAACGCGACGACAACCTACACATATGATGCGATGGACAACCTCGCTACGACGACTGATGCCGCAGGAAACGTTCGCGGCTTCACCTACGATGGCTTGAGCCGCAGAAAGTCCGCACACGATCTCCATGGGACTGCTGATACCACCTACGGCATCTGGCAATACACGTATGACGACTCAGGCAATCTTACTTCGCAGGTCGATCCTAAGAGCCAAGTAGTGAACCGCACGTACGATGCTTTGAACCGGATGCTCACGGAGGATTACATCGGCCAATCAGGTACAGAGGTCACTAATACCTACGACAACTGCACAAATGGCAAAGGCTATCTCTGCACCGCCTCTTCCACGGTTGCCAAGACAGTCAACGTGTATGACATCCTCGGGCGCGTTTCTGCTGCTACGACAACTATTTCTGGCAGGAGCTATGGCACGCAATACAGCTACGATCGCAAAGGCAATATCACGCAAATGACCTATCCCGACAACTCGTATGTAACGACGCTCTACAACCCATTCGGTCTCGCCTCACGCATCCAACATCAAGCAGCAGGAGCAAGCGCTGCGAGCGACATCGTCTCGAGTTTCAACTATGCTCCCACCGGGAAAACGAGCTATATCGACTTCGGAAACGGTGTTGAAAGCACATACACCTACGACGCGAACAAGATGTATCGCCTTACTAACATCTTGACGACTGCTCCGGGCGCAGGAGGAGAGGGGCTTCCCGAAGAAGGAGAGATCGTGCTTCCTGATTTGTCTTTGAACTTGTTAGGGGCGGAAGGTGGAACTGTTCTGGGAGCGCAAACTTCGACTCCTTCTATCATTGACACAAGCACGACGACAGATGCATCAGCCAGCGTTCCAGATGGTAGCGCATTTGCAGCAAAAGCGGCAACAACAACGGAGTTGGCTACTTCTACAGATACTGCAGCAACTGCAGCGACAACGACTGAACAAACCACCAAAGTAACAACTGCCACATCGACCTCGCCCGACGAAAGTGATGTTGAAGCAATTGTCTCGACT
>CAYRQI010000012.1:0-5185 GCA_964426425.1 uncultured Candidatus Saccharibacteria bacterium
TCGAGCGGTCGGCGCCCTTGACATGCACGCGGGGCTTCAGGACTTTAAGCCAGCGTATTGGTGTCGTGTCGTCGAATATAAAGACGGCGTCGACGGAAGCAAGTGAGGCCACAACCTCTGCACGCTCGCGCTCGGGGCAGATGGGACGTCCGATACCTTTGAGTTTTCGCACCGAATCGTCCGAGTTCACGCCGACGATCAAGAGGTCGCCGAGTTTTTTGGCGAACGAGAGATACCGCACGTGGCCGACGTGCAGGATATCGAAGCAGCCGTTCGTCGTTACCACCGTTTGTCCGTTTTCTTTTGCACGACGCACGAGGCGCACGATATCGGAGAGGGGAAGGATGCGCGCTTTCCTCGCGGCAGATTTTGAGGTACGCTTTCTCGGCGTATGGCCCGGGGAGACCTTTTTGCTTCGGCGTTTCTTCGTCATAGGGACGTTGTTGATGAGAGTATGCGGCAGATTCTTCCGGATGTCGAACGAGGCGCGGTGCTTCTCCTCGCCGCGCTGAAACGCGGGAAAAAGGTCTTGGTGTGTGGCAACGGCGGCTCGGCGGCCGATAGCCAGCATTTCGCGGCGGAACTTGTCGGCAGGTATGCAAAAGATAGAAAAGCGCTTTCGGCGATCGCGCTCACCGTCGACTCTTCGGCGCTCACTGCAATAGCAAACGATTGGGATTTTGAATACATTTTTGCGCGACAAGTGGAGGCACTCGGAAATGCCGGCGACGTTCTTGTCGTGTTTACGACGAGTGGACGCTCCAAAAATGTCCTTACTGCGATTGCCGCGGCGCGCAAGAAAAAGATGCGTGTTGTGGCGTTGACCGGGGAAAAGGGAAGAGCGTTGCGCGAGAGCGTGGATGTTGCGATTGTCGTCCCATCGAAGGAAACGCCCCGCATTCAGGAAATCCACGAAATAGTTTTTCATGCGTGGTGTGAATTTCTCGACAAGACTTTTTACTCATGAAGGCCGCAGTATTTCTCGATCGCGATGGCGTCCTCAATGAGGACAAAAAATATTTGAGCGATCCGAAGGTCGCGACGCTCTTGCCGGGTGTGGCCAAAGCAATCAAGCGTCTCAACGAAGCCGGTATGGCCGTCATCGTTGTCTCGAATCAATCGGGCGTTGCGAGGGGATTTCACACCGAGGAAGATATAGCGCGATTCAATGCAGAATTGGTATCGCAACTGAGCATGGAAGGTGCGCGTGTCGATGGGTGGTACTATTGCCCTCATTTGCCAGAAGGGTCCGTGTCCGAATACGCGATCGAGTGCGATTGTCGCAAGCCCAGATCGGGCATGCTCACGAAAGCGGCGCGCGAACATGAGATCGATCTCTCGAGAAGCTACATGGTGGGCGACAAGGAGCGCGATATCGTTGCGGGGTCGAGTGTCGGAGCAAAGACCATCCTTGTGGGTGACGAAAAAACCGGGCATGTGCCTACCCACCATGTGAGTAATCTCGCGCAGGCAGTAAAGGTAATACTTGCGGGGTAGAATACGTACAAGCGATATGTCATCCACTGATCGGTTTCGAATCTATCGCCAGCTCGGCTCCGTCGTGCGTCTCGCGCGGAAGGCGTATGCGCCATATCGGTTTCAGATACTCGCGCTTACCGGACTCGGATTTATCGGCGGAATTCTAGAGGGGATCGGGATCAACGCCGTCATCCCGCTTCTCACGGGGGCCCTCGGTCTCCAGATTCCCGCGACGGATGCCCTCTCGCAAATGATCCAGGCGCTCTTTGCGTCTCTGCATATTCCCTTTGTGCCGCGCTACCTTCTCGCCTTTATCGTCATGCTCTTCATCGGCAAGGCGCTGATGTCGCTTTTGATCAGCTACATCCAGATTCGCATCACGAACGAGTACGAACGCGCGACGCGCGCGAAGCTCTTCTCGATGATCTTACACGCCTCGTGGCCCTACCTTTTGCGCCAGAAGCTCGGCAATCTGGAAACGCTCCTCATGATAGATACGCCTGCCGCGACCTCGCTTCTTTCGAAGCTGACGTTTACGATCACATTGCTCTCCGGGCTTTTCATGTATCTTGTCGTTGCGTTCTCCATCTCTCCGCTTGTGACGCTCGCCACGCTTTTTCTCGGCGCGACCATTTTCATTTCACTTCGCACCCTTATCGATCGTGTGCATGGCATCTCGCGTACGCGTGCCGAAAGCTTTCGCGACACGATGCACCATGTGACGGAGCATGTGGGGGGATTGAAAAGCGTGAAGGCCTACGGCGTGGAGCTGCCGGCGATCGCGCTGGGGAACAGGCTCTTCGAGCGCATCAAGGCGCTCACGACGCGGATCGCGCTCTTTCAAGCGACGGCGGCGCAACTTGTCGCGCCGCTTGGGATCATATACATCGCCGCCATCATGGCGCTCGCGTTCAAGACTGAATTCATATCGATAGCCGCGCTGCCTGCCATCCTTTATCTCATATATCGAATCTTTACCTACCTGCAACAGCTGCAGAACAATGTGCAGTACATCTCCGAACTCGCTCCGCACCTAGAACGCGTCATCCACTACGAAGGCGAAGCCGCGGACGGCATGTCGCCAAAATCTGGGGACCGCCCGTTCGTTTTCGAAAAAGTCCTCGAGTTCGACGGCGTGTCCTTTGCGTACCAGAAAGGTACCGATGTCCTGCATGACGTTTCGTTCGCGATCAGTAAAGGAACGATGGTCGGCATTGTGGGTCCCTCGGGAGCGGGGAAAACAACGACAGTCGATCTCATTTTGCGACTTCTCGAGCCAAGCAAAGGCGCCATCAAGCTCGATAGCGTTGATTGCCGGGAGATTTCACTCGAGGCGTGGCGCGAGAGTGTGGCGTACGTGTCGCAGGATCTGTTCCTTTTGCACGACACGATCCGCAACAACATCCGCTTCTACGACGATACGATCTCGGATGAAGCCGTGTGGGAAGCAGCCCGCATGGCGCACATCGACGATTTCATCCGTAAAAATCCAGATGGCTTGAATACGCTCGTTGGCGATCGGGGGGTTCGATTGAGCGCGGGGGAGCGGCAGCGCATCGTCATCGCTCGGGCGCTTGCTCGTAAACCCCAGATCCTCATCCTCGACGAGGCGACGAGCGCCTTGGACAACGAATCAGAGGCCCGCATTAAGAAGACGATTGAAGAGTTGAAGGGGAAGATAACAATTATTGCAATTGCGCATCGCCTTTCGACCATCATGGGTTCAGATATGCTCGTTGTGCTCTCTGATGGAAAGGTTGTTGAAACCGGTTCGCCGCGAGAACTCCTTGCCAATACTAATTCCTATTTCTACAAAGTTTCCACGATAAGCCAGTAATGTTCATGAGGATACTTCTGATGTGGCCGTCCGGAGCTCCCGAGATGAAAATACTACTCGAGGAACTGCAGAACGCAGGACACGATATTGTCTATTGGGTAGGTGAGCATCCGGCTTCACACCTTGCGCCTCCCGGGTGTGCATTCCACGATCATTACGACGCATGGGACGCAAAGAGTGCAGAAGCGTTCTCAAATGAGCAGATCGAGCCGCCAAGCGCCGCATTCATCGCTTCACATCACGAATTGGAGTCAATTATTCTTTCGGCGATGAACAAACGGTACGACCGCTCGCCGGTAGATGAGCGCAAGCACGTTTATTACACGATGCTTGGGTACTGGAATTTCGTCCTCGACCGCTGCAAGCCAGAGGCAGTCGTTTTCAACGATGTGCCGCATTCTTTGTATTCGAATGTCATTTACGAACTCGCAAAAGGTCGCGGCGTTCACACCATCGTCTTCGAGGGCACGCTCGTGTGTAATCGCGTCATCTCGTATGAGGATATTTGGAAAGGAAGCGATACGCTGCGAGAGAGGATCGCCCACCATCGCAGAGAGAAGCTCACGATCGCCGATCTCGATGCCGAGCTGCAAACACTCGCGCATCCGTCAAAACAGGAGGTTCCCGCGTACATACTTGAACAAAAGAAGCGCGCCGAAGGCAGAGGACTCATCGAGCACCGAATGCGCATTGCGCTGAAAACGCTCCTGAATGGCACGTTCTTTCGGTTGGTCGCAAGCTATGTTGCACGGGTCTTCCAAAACAACCTGCGTTCTGAATATCGCGCGCTGGAGCGCACTCCGGATTTTTCTGCGCCTTTTGTCTATTTCCCGCTTTCATTTCAGCCCGAGCGCACTACATCTCCCCAGGGTGGCGTGTATACTGATCAGATTCTTGCTATCGAAACGCTCGCGGCAGCTCTCCCCGAAAAGTGGCGCATCTACGTAAAAGAGCATCCATCGCAGTGGTGGTTGCGAGGCAAGACGCGCTACTCCAGCGCGCGCTACGAGGGTTACTATCGCCGCCTTGCGCGCATTCCGCACGTTACGCTCATCCCGCCACGCCTACCGAGCAGTGAGTTACTTGCAAAGGCAAAAGCGGTCGCGACGATTACCGGCACCGCCGGGTGGGAAGCGCTCCTCACAGGCAAGACGCCGATCACCTTTGGCTATCCGTGGTACCAAGATTGCCCCGGAGTTCTGCGCGTCCGGAGCGTTGCCGATTGCATGCGTGCACTCAAGGAAATAGAAAATGGTGCGCGGGTGAGCGAAGCCGACCTAGCCGCGTATCTCAAAAGTGTGCAGGAAGTCGGATTCATCACCAATTATGCGAGTATACCGGCGCGGATGAGTGCCGAAGACGAACTTCGCGCCTACGCGAAAGCGATCGTCGCCGCCCTTGGAGAAAAAATCCGTTTGTAGACTCGGAAGTGGAAATTGGGTAGCATGTCACTCAATGGATACAAAACACCTCAAGGGGAAGGTGATCCTTATTACGGGTGGGACCGGTACGTTCGGCAAGGCGTTGGTACGGCATCTTTTGGCCGTCAAGGGGATACCGAAGATCATTGTTTTCAGCCGCGATGAGTACAAGCAGAGCGAGATGCAGCGCGAATTTGATGATCCGCGCCTCCGTTTTCTTATCGGAGATATTCGCGATCGCGGGAGACTTACGCGCGCATTCAACCACGTCGATATTGTCGTGCACGCCGCCGCTCTCAAGCAGGTCCCCGCGCTTGAATACAATCCGGCGGAGGCGGTCGAAACGAACATCAACGGCACGCGCAACGTCATCGAAGCCGCGCTTGAATGCAACGTGGGGCAGGTGCTCACTATTTCAACCGACAAAGCGGTGCAGCCCGTCAATCTC
>CAYRQI010000012.1:5195-5900 GCA_964426425.1 uncultured Candidatus Saccharibacteria bacterium
GTCAATCTCTACGGCGCAACGAAGATGTGCGCGGAGCGGCTCACGATCGCCGCAAATGTGTATCGCGGAAAGCACAAGCGCACGCGCTTCTCGGTGATGCGCTATGGCAACGTCTTGGGTAGCCGCGGCTCGATCGTCGAGCTCATAGAAAAACAGCGACCGAGCGGGAAAATCACGCTTACCGACGAGAGAATGACGCGCTTTTGGATCCACATCGATGCGGTCATAGATTCCGTGGTCGAGGCGCTCCGCATCATGGATAGCGGCGAGATTTTCGTCCCTAAAATGCCCGCAGCCTATGTAAAAGACATCATTCATGAGCTTGCGCCCGAATGCGCCTTCACCATCATTGGCATGCGTCCGGGAGAAAAACTGCACGAGACGCTCATCACGGAATTCGAAGCACCTCGCACAAAAGACATCGGCGATTTGTATGTCATCGAACCGGAATTTACCGACTGGGACCGAACGCAACCCTTTAAGAAGTATAAATCGTTCGCTCCTGAAGAGAGTTACTCAAGCGATCATAAAAAGTATCTTCTGCAGGGGAGAAAAATTCTTGAGCTTCTCAAATCGGCATGAGATTTTCAAAGACACTGAAGATCGGGGATCGAACCGTCGGGGTGGGGCAAAAGACGTACTTTATTGCCGAAATCGGGGCTAATTTCGACGGTTCGCTCGAAAAAGCGAAGGAATACGCGAAGG
>CAYRQI010000012.1:5910-18950 GCA_964426425.1 uncultured Candidatus Saccharibacteria bacterium
GAAGGCGGCGAAGGAGTGCGGGGCCGATTGCGCAAAGATTCAAAGTTTCAAGGCCAAAAAGATTGTATCGCGCCGAGGGTTTGCTTCGATGAAACTGAAGGGAGTTCACGGCTCGTGGAAGCGTCCTGTCGACGAAGTGTTCGAGGAGGTGGAATTTCCGCGCGAATGGCACAAGGAATTCTTTGAATATTGTTGGAAGATTGGCATTACACCCTCGACGGCCGCCTACGATTATGAAGCTGTTGATCTCGTCGACAAGCTCGGCATCGAGTTTTACAAAATCGGATCGGGCGATATCACGTGGCTCGAAATGGTCGAGTACATCGCGAAAAAAGGGAAGCCGGTGATGCTTGCGACCGGCGCCTCAACGCTCTCGGAAGTAGACGAAGCAGTGCGGGTGATCGAGAAAACGGGCAACAAGGATCTTGTCTTGATGCAGTGCATAACGAATTATCCTTCGAAATTTGAAAGCGCGAACATCCGCGTGCTCAACACGTATCGCGAGGCGTTCGGCGCGATACTCGGCTACTCTGATCACACACCCGATGATGTCGTACCACTTGGAGCAGTCGCGCTCGGTGCGAACGTGATAGAGAAACACTTCACCTTTGACCGCTCGCACAAAGGTCCGGATCATCCGCACTCTATGGAACCCGATGAGTTCGAGCGTATGGTAAAGCGAGTGCGCAATCTCGAAAAAGCTCTTGGGTCGGGCAAGAAAGACGTTGTTGCAGAAGAGTCGGAGACGGTCGTCGTGCAGCGGCGCGGGCTCACCGCGGCGCGAGATATCAAAGCGGGACAAAGGTTGTCCAAGGCTGACATTATCGAGCTCCGACCGGCGCTTGGCATCTACCCAAAATACAAGAGTTTGATCGTTGGCAAGCACGCGAAAAGGAATCTCAAGGCAGGGGAGCCGATCCGCTGGAGCGACATTGCATGATCCGTGAAGAGTTTGGCGCGCTTCTCGATATGCGACAGCCTGAGAAAGGTGACGTCATTTTTGTACTGCAGGGCGACGGAATCTTTCGCGCACCGTATGCGGCAGAGCTCTACCAAAAAGGATACGCGCCACTCGTTGCGATCGTGGGGAGCGGGAAAGATCGCTCGTACGGCAGCTTTCCGTCCGGTGAAGTACGAGATGAAATAGTACGGCTCGGTGTTCCAATGGATAAGGTCCTCTTAGAGGAAGTGGGTCCTCACACGCGCGGAGAAGCAGAGCGCGCGATGGAGCTCGCAAAGGAAAATAATTGGCAGTCGATACTTATCGTCACGTCGCCTCACCATGAATACCGCGCTTATCTTACGTTCCTCAAGGCGATGCAGGACGCGGGGCTCAAGCTCACACTCGTGCGCGCGACCGCACCACTTTCGTGGAGCGAAGATACCCCGTGGGGGAAACGTATCGACCTTTTACAGCAGGAATTTGCTAGAATCGCCGAGTATCAGAGGAAGGGAGATGTGGCCTCGTACGAAGAAGGCATCTCGTATCTCAAGTCGTTATGAAGATCGGGCCGGAAGAATTGCAAAAGCTTTCGTTTTGTGCAGGAGAGAATGTAAAAGCGCCGACGATTCCTTTTTCCGAGGATGTCATACAGGAGCGCGACCAGTCTCACATACTCATCTTTACGCCCCGCATTGAGAAGCTCACGCTCGTCGGGATGCGTGGACTTTTTGGAGTAGACCCGAAGAAACACGAACCATGCATGTACGACCAAGATTGGTATCTGGAAGAGGATTTTGCACACACGCCGCCCGATGGAAAATGGCACCTTGTGCGCAAAGAAACGCTCGAAGATGCGCGCGGGAAGCAACCCGACGATATCGCATCGCACCTTTCGAACGAAACATTTCCAACCGCAATAACTACGGCGTTCACGTTTTTCGCTTGGTATGAGCTTCGAGGAGAAATACTCTGGAAGCATGATTTTCTCTGGTGTTCAGATCGCGATCACAATGGCGACAGAATCTATGTGGGCCGCTACGTTGATCCTGAGGGAACCAACAAGAAAGGATTCAATGTTCACCGCCATCTCTCCATTCGTCCATCTTTCAGTGCGGCCCCAGAGATTACGGGAGTGTAATGCCCGGAATGAGCAGCACGAGGCCGAGCACCACAAGCAGGAAGACAGAGCTTCGAAGCAAAAGATACTTTTCGTGGAAGTAGAGTCGGCCTGAGATGAGCGCGAAAAGCACAGCAAAGCTTCGAATCGAAGCGGTAATTACCGAAGGAGAGGCGAAGAGGTAGGCGAACGAATTGGCGACGTGCGCAAAGCCCGCGCTAAAGCTTTGCGCGAAGAAGACGCGGCGACGGAGGAAACGTATCGGATTTTCTCCTGCAAAATACAGCGCGGCGAAGAAGAAATAGACAAGCAAAATGCCCATGATGAGGCTTTGCTCCGCTTCGACCGAATTGAAAGTAGAAATGTTGTACTTATAGAGCGAAATTGTTATCGATGCATTTGCTGCAGAAATGAGAAGCCAAAACAAGCCGCGTACGGTGTGTCTCTCATAGATAAGAAGTGTCGAGACGGCAACCAATATGAGGACTATGCCAGTGATCTGGAAAGATGAAAGTGGATTGCCAAGTGCGAGGTCGACGGCCAGCAAAAGCGGGATTGTGAGCGATTTTACAAATCCGAAATCACCGCGATCGGATTCGATGAGCGCGCGCGTTGTCGCGTACGCCTGCAAGATCTCGAGGAGCGCGCGCGGAATGAAGGTTGGGAGCGATGCGAGAGAAAATACCAGATTTTCTCTCATGATGCCGAATGTCAGGATAAAAAGCGTCCCAAAGAAAAGACTCACGAAGCTAAGTGTGTAGACGCTCGCCACTTTCCCCACGCCCTCCTTCTTCCCGATCGATTCAGCGATCTCCGCGAAGAAGTCTCCTATACCGGCCAGCACGATCCCAAGCATCTGAAAACTGTAGCAAAAAAGTGCTTGGACGATATAGTGGAGGGATGATAACTGCCATCATACAGGCGCGCATGAGCTCGACGCGCTTGCCCGGCAAAGTGCTCCTCCCCCTTGGGGATACGACCGTGCTTGGCTCGACCATCTCGCAAGTAAAAGGTTCAAGAAAGATCGGAAGGATAGTGGTCGCGACGTCGGAGCATGCCGACGACGATCCTATCGCGGCAGAGTGCAAAAAGCTTGGTGTTGAAGTATTCCGGGGATCGCTCGAAGACGTGCTCGATCGCTATTACCAGGCGGCAAAACGGTTCAATGCGGAAAACATTTGCCGGGTGACGGCCGATTGTCCTCTTATTGACCCTGCGATCATCGATCGTGCCGCCGAAGAGTTCGAGAAAGAGCAACCCGATTATATTTCGACGGGTCGCGAAAAGACTACCTACCCGGATGGGATGGATACGGAGATTTTTTCGCTCAAAGCGCTCGAGCGGGCATGGAAGGAGGCGAAGCTCCCATCGGAGCGTGAGCACGTGACGCCCTACATCTGGAAGCATCCAGAGATATTCAAACTGGCGGAGATCCAGAATGACCGAGATCTCTCTCATGTGCGCCTCACGCTCGATGAGCAGGCGGATTACGACGTGCTCCAAGATGTCGTTTCGCACGTGCGCCCTGTCACCATGGAGCGGACTATTGCTTATCTTTCCTCGCACCCCGAGATCGCAGCAAAGAATTCCTCCATAGAACGCGATGAAGGGTATAAAAAATCAGTCGCTCTTGAGTCGCGCTCATCATGAGATCGGTCACTGTCGTCGTGTGTGCAAAAAACGTCAAGAATTTGCTCGAGGAGAATCTTCCTATGCTGCGAAAAAATCTCCAAGGCGCGGAGCTTATCGTGATCGACGGCAATTCGACCGACGGCTCGCGGGGCGTGGGCGAGCAGTATGCGGACAAAGTAGTTTCCGACGAAGGTAAGGGTCTCGCCTACGCACGCCATCTCGGCATCACGCATGCGAGGCACCCGTATGTACTTTTTGCCGGTCCCGACAATACGTTTTCGCAGGAGCTCATCGATGCGATGTGCAGAGCGCTCGATGCCGATACGCGTCTTGCGGGTGTCGCACCGCAAACTATCGTTGTCAACACGAAGACCTACTGGGAGCGGACAACCGGAGCGTTCTTTCGCTATTTCATCAATCGTCCGGGGCCGGTCGCCGTTATCGGCACTCCCTGCATGTTCAAGCGGGACATCGTGCGCGCCATTCCCTATGATCCAGCCATCAAAGCGGCGGGCGATGATACGGATCTATGCCTTCGCCTTGGAGAAGCCGGATACACGCTCGCGATTATCAATGCGTTTACCGAGGAGACCATGCCGCTTGATCGGAAGGAATTCATCGCGCGCTGGAAGTGGTATGGAAAGGGGGATGCGGAATTCTATGCCAAACATCGAGCGAGCTGGTCGTGGAGGAGGCGATTACGTTCTCTCCTGCACCCGCTCTACTCATATGGCCTTCGCGCGACATGGATGCTTATCAAAAGAGGCGCACCGCAATACATCCCCGGTTTTTATGTGGCCGTGTGGTCGCGCTATGCCGGCTGGATGCGCCGAGCGCGAGAGCTGCGCTCCACGCGCACGTTCTGATGGACAGTCACGTCGCATAGAGTACAATCTGCCGCATGAATCCCGTTAGAAGTCCTCAGCAGAGAAATTTGCACTAAATTTTCTGCGATACGTATCCGGTCAAAAAACCAATGGATCATAATCTGTATTACTACCGTATGCCCAAACAAAGACAGACTTCTAACGGGATGAAAATCGGCATCATTGGCGTAGGCATGGTGGGCAAAGCGATCCAGCACGGCTTCACGCGCATAGGCCACGAGGTGAAGCCCTATGACATCAATCTCCCGAAAACATCTCTCAAGGACGTTCTTCCTACCAAGGTGACGTTCATTTCAGTACCAACTCCCTCGAAAAAAGACGGATCATGTGACACCTCTATCGTCGAGAAGGTCGTGGGAGAGCTCGCAAAGGCAAAATACAAGGGGCTTGCCGTTATCAAATCGACCGTTGAGCCGGGGACGACCGATCGCTTGCACAAGAAATTCCCAAAGCTTCGCCTCGCGTTCTGCCCGGAATTTTTGCGCGAGAAAGCCACGTATACCGATTTCGTGGAGCAGCACGACGTGTGCATCATCGGTGCGTATAAGGAGAAAGACTACGAGCTCGTGAAAAAAGCGCATGACCCGCTTCCGCAGGCGTACGCATATCTCACGCCGCGCGAGGCCGAGTTCACCAAATACTTCTCCAATGTATTCAACGCAATGCGCATCATCTTCGCAAATCAGTTTTACGACGTCTGCAAAGCGGCTGGTGTGGATTATCAAAAAGTGAAGAATGCGGTCGTAAAGCGCCGCAACATTCCCAATTTTTATCTCGACTGCAACGAAAATTTCCGCGGATTCGGCGGCGCATGCCTCCCGAAAGACACCGAAGCGTTCGTTGCTTTCGTGCGCAAGCTCGGGCTCGACGTCAAGCTATTCGAGCAGATCGTGAAGGAAAATGAACGCTATACGCGCACCGTTCTCTAGCCACTATCATGCGACGCGCGCTTATCACAGGGGGAGCCGGATTTGCGGGATACCATGTGGCGCGGCTTCTTCTTGAGAAGGGGGAAAGCGTCATGCTTGTCGACGATCTCTCGCGCGGAGAAAAAGATGCGGATCTAAAGCACCTTCTCAAAAACCCGCGCGCAGAATTCATTAAAGCTGATCTTACTGAAAGGAAGGCCTGGCACAAACTTGGGAAGGGCTACGACTATGTCTATCACCTCGCGAGTATCAACGGCACGAAGCTTTTCTACGACATCCCGCACGAAGTTTTACGCGTGGGGATTCTTTCGAGCCTTCATGCAATCGACTGGTTTTGCAATGAGAACGGCAGGCGAGGTGCAAAGATCGTCTATGCTTCCTCCACGGAGACCTATGCGGGGACGCTCGAGGCGTTTGGCAAGCTCCCTCTCCCGACGCCGGAGGACGTCCCGCTCGTGATAGCGGATCCGTACAATCCTCGGTGGTCGTACGCCGGCCAAAAGCTGATAGGAGAGCAGCTCTTCATCAATTTTGCTGCAAAGAAAGGATTTCGCATGAGCATCGTCCGTCCAAACAACATATATGGCCCGCGTGCTGGATATGAGCATGCTATACCCGGGATCATCGGCCGCATTGAGAAGAGAGAAGAGCCCTTTGCTATCTATGGAGCGAACGAAACGCGCTCCTTTTGCTACATCGAGGACGCTGTCGAGGGCATGCGCCGCGTGATGGAGTCTACGAAAACCGATGGCGCCACCTACCACGTCGGCGCGTCCGAAGAGACAAATATAGACGACCTCACGAAGATACTCTTCGAGATCGCGCAATGGCACCCGAAGAAGATCACACGCAAGGATTCACCGAAAGGAAGCGTCAAGCGACGTCTTCCAGACGTGTCGAAGATCAAGCGCGATACGGGGTGGAAGGCATCAACGCCGCTTCGCGAAGGCCTTATGCGCACGTACGAATGGTACGTCGCGCATCCGAAGCCCTAACGTATTTTTTGAGGAACGCATCAAACGCAGAGCGCACCTGTGCGATATGTTTCTTCGTGAGCGCCGGGTGACAGCCGATGAAGATGCTCTGATCTCGTATCATTCTTGCGACAGGCAGCGCTCCGACGACGCGTTTCGGTTCGTTGCGAAAAGCGGGCTGATCGGGGAGACAGCCGCCGAAGAATGGCCGCGTTTCGATCCCGCTCTCCTCAAGGTGGCGCACCACATCAGCTCGCGAAAACGGCGCGCCTTCTTTCACGAGAAAAGGAAAGCCGTAGAAACTATGCAAGTGACCTTTCTCGATGGTCGGCAGTTCGAGGAACGTGCGGTAGCGGCGGAGGCTCTTCAGGTAGGCCGTGACGATCATGACGCGCTTTTTGTTGAGCCGATCGAGTTTCTGTATCTGTTCGATGCCGAGCGCTGCCGTAATGTCCGTCATGCGCACGTTGTAGCCAAGCCGAGCAAAAATGTAGCGAGCGTCGTAGCCTCGCATGACCCTATCGGGATACGTGAAGCGCTGCTTTTTCATAACCTCGAGCGGCAGTCGGCCGAATTCCCGGAGGGATTGGAGAAGTCCCATCATCTCTTTGCTGTCGGTGAAGATCATGCCGCCTTCGCCGGTCGTGATGTTGTGTGCGACGAAAAAAGAGAGTGTTGCGAGATCGCCGAAGGAGCCGACTCTCTTTTTTCCGATCGCGGCTCCGTGCGCCTCGCAACAATCTTCGAGCACCATGAGCTTGCGCTTTCGCGCGATGCGCATTATCTCCGGCATTGCCGCGGGATTTCCAAACGTGTGCACCGGCATGATCACTCTCGTCTTTGGCCCGATTGCTTTCTCGATCTCACGCGGATCGATGTTCCATGAGCGCGAATCAACGTCCACATATACGGGAACAAGGCCTGTCTGAATGATGGGGGAGGCGACGGTCGCGAAGGTCGTCGCCGGAATGATGACTTCGGAGCCGCGCTTCACGTTGCCTGAGGCGACGAGTGCGGAGAGCGCGATCAGATTTGCCGAGGAACCTGAATTGACTGCCACGGCGTACTTTTTTCCGATATAGCGCGCGCAGAGCTCTTCGAACACTCGCACTTTCGGACCCTGCGAGATGCGCATGTCGAGAAGAGAATCGAGCGCACCAAGGATTTCTTTCTCGTCAAACTCGGGCCATCCCACCGGTACCTTGCCCTTCGGTGGCGCATTTTCCTCCCGTCGCGCCCGCATGAGTCTGCGGATGACGGAAATAAGCTGCTTGTCAGATATTGTCCCGGGGAGATCCACGGGAGCACTATATCGTTTTGCTCTCGTTCCACAAAGTGTACTCAAGGTGTTATGCTCCAACCACTATGGCAAGACCGTCTGATTTCAAGATAGGCACGGGACAGAGACTGTGGAAAAAGGCGAAGACGTTGATACCCGGCGGCAACCAGCTTCTCTCGAAGCGCGCGGAGATGTTTCTGCCGGACTTGTGGCCGGCATACTACTCGAAAGCCAAAGGCGCCTACGTGTGGGATCTCGATGGCAGGCGCTACCTCGACATGGCCGGCATGGCAGTGGGGAGCTGCCTCTTGGGATACGCGGATCCTGATGTCAATACGGCAGTGAAGCGGGCTATCGATCGGGGATCGATGGCGACACTGAACGCGCCGGAAGAGATCGAGCTTGCCGAGCTTCTCATCAAAATTCACCCGTGGGCGGGCATGGTGCGCTATGCGCGAAGCGGAGGCGAGTCGATGGCGATCGCGGCACGGATCGCGCGAGCCTACACCGGGCGCGATCTCATACTTTTTTGCGGGTACCACGGTTGGAGCGATTGGTACTTGGCTGCGAATCTCGCTTCGAAGAAAGCGCTCGATGGCCACCTTCTCTCGGGGCTCGCGCCGAAGGGCGTGCCGCGCAATTTGCGGGGAAGCATTCTTCCATTCCACTACAACAACATCAAGGAGCTTGAGAGACTCGTGAAAAAGCACGGCAAGAAGATTGCCGCGATCGTGATGGAGCCCGTGCGGAGCGAGCCGCCGAAAAACGGTTTCCTCAAGAAAGTGCGAGCGCTTGCGACGAACGTAGGCGCGGTACTTATATTCGATGAGATCTCGATTGGCTGGAAACTCGCCTATGGCGGCGCGCACCTGCTCTACAAGGTGGATCCGGACATCGCGGTCTTTAGCAAGGCGTTCTCAAATGGATACCCTATGGCGGCGATCATCGGCCGGAAAAAGGTCATGCAGGCGGCACAAGAGTCGTTCATTTCGAGCACCTACTGGACAGACCGTATCGGCCCGACGGCGGCGCTCGCGACTCTCAAGAAAATGAAACGGGTCAACGTGGTGCGGAGGATTCACGAGAATGGAATGTTCGTGCGAGAGGGCTGGAAGCGTCTTTCAAGAAAGCACAACCTTCCCATCAGTATCGGCTGGTCCGTGCCCTACAGTTCGTTCGTCTTTATCCACGACGACGCGCTCGGCCTCAAGACACTCTTCAATCAAGAGATGCTTCGGCGGAGGTATCTTGCTTCGACGGTTTTTACGCCGTCGATTGCCCACACGAAGGCGCAATTGCAGGGCTATCTTCGCGCGGTCGATGCAGTTTTCGGCCTTCTTTCAGAAGCGATCGAGAAAAACGACGTTCGCAAACGCCTTGGGGGGCCGATCGTCCACACGCACTTCAAACGGCTCAACTAGAGCGGTAGGCGCCGCGGTGAGCTTTCTTGGCGCCTCGGTAGGCGGTGAGTTTTGGCATGTCGACCCCAGTCGAGAGCGGCAGAATGACGTACATATCTTTAAGCTCCACCGCGTGATCCGCTTCGTCTTCGGTCATCAGGATCTCATGGAGTTTTTCTCCCGGCCGGAGGCCGATGAGCTTGATGCCGATTTTCTTGCCGCGCGCCTCTCTTTTGAGAAAATCTCGCGCAAAATCAATCACGCGCTGCGCTGGCTTCATCTTGAGTACGAAAATTTCGCCGCCTTGCATCGTGTTGAGTGCGGCAAAGACGAGGCGCACTGCCTCCGGTATGCTCATGAAAAAGCGCGTCGCGCGTTCGTCGGTGACGGTAATCGGCTTGCCTGCCGCGAGTTGCTTCTTCCATAGATCGACGACGGAGCCGCGGCTCGCGAGGATATTGCCGAAGCGGACGGAGGAAAGACGCGTGCGGCTCTTGCCCACAGTGGCATTCGCCGCCGTTATGAGCCGCTCCATCATAAGCTTTGACGCGCCAAGGACGGAGGCTGGATCGGCAGCTTTGTCGGTCGATATGGCAAGGACTTTTTCGACGTTGTTGGCGAGTGCGACTTCGATGACGTTTTGCGTCCCGATAATATTCGTTTTCACCGCTTCGAACGGATTGTATTCACACGCGGGGACGTGCTTGAGGGCTGCTGCGTGGAAAACGATGTCGACGCCGCGGAAGGCAAAGGCCATACGCTCTTTGTCGCGAATGTCGCCGAGAAGGAAGCGGAGCCGTTTGTCACTTGGGAGTTCGTTCTTCAGCTCGTGCTGCATGTGCTCATCGCGGCTAAAAACGCGCACTTGTTTTGCCTTGGTCTTGAGCAACTGGCGGACGATCTCGCTCCCGATGGAGCCGGTCCCGCCGGTCACAAGGACGATCTTTCCTGAAAGCAAGTATTTCATGCGCGTTTACGACATCTTTCAGTATTTTGACGATCTGCGCAAGCTCGTTTCTGCCGCGCGATATCCACTGAAATGCGCGACTGCGCAGTTTTTCGGTTATGTATTGGAGGACTGGAATTGCCTTGATCTCTGCATTTCTTTTTGAAGTTCTCATTGATCCGCTTCACATCTACGTCCCAATAATTCTCGGCGACGTTGCTTGGGGACTTGGCGTACTGGCGAACAAAGCCCTCTGGAAAATCGCGCCGGGGCTTATGACCAAACTTCGGTAACATCCCGATACTTAAAGTACACTTTAAGTATCGGGATTCTGGGGAGAGGGAAAGGGGAGGTAAAGAGTTTATGAGGCGGTTATCCTAGACGATGTATTTCGTCTCTCACCACGCCCACGATGTGCGCGATGTCTCGCTTCGTGAGGCCAATGTAGAAGGGAAGCGCGAGAGCTCGTGAGCTCACGCTCTCGGAGATGGGGAACTCGCCGCGCCGATGCCCCATCTTTTTGTAGAAATCGAAGAGGTGAATCGAGGGGAGATAGGGTTTCGTGTGCACGCCGCGCTTTTTGAGCGCGCGGATAATCGCGTTGCGGTCGATGCGAGGATGTTTGAGCACGACGACATAGACGAACCACGTGTGCGTCGCGCCCGCTCCCGTGCGAGGTACCTGCAGGAAGGGCGCGAGCGGAGCGAGCGCCTCTTCATACATGCGTGCAACCTCGCACCGTTTTTTTATGAGGAAGCGAATATTTTCAAGCTGCGCGAGGCCGAGCGCCGCGCTCATTTCGTCGAGGCGGTAGTTATAGCCGAGGCGGTCGTGGTCGAGCCACTGCATATTGGGCGCGCGTCCCTGATTGCGTAGCGAGCGGCAGAGCTCGGCCACCTTCCCATCGTTCGTAACCAGCATCCCGCCCTCGCCTGTTGTCATCTGTTTGTTGGCGTAGAAGGCAAACACAGCGGATTGCCCGAAGGTGCCCGCCTTTTTGCCTTTGAACGTCGAAAGCAGCGCCTCGCACGCGTCTTCGATGACGGTGAGCTTGTGCTTTTTTGCGATACGCATAATTGCCGTCATATCCGCCGGCTGACCAAAGATATGAATCGGCATGATAGCCTTCGTGCGCTTGGTGATGCGTGCTTCTATTTTTGCGGGATCAATGTTGTAGGTAAGGGGGTCGATGTCGACAAAGACGGGCTTTGCGCCGACGTAGAGGATGGAATTTGCCGACGCTACGAACGAAAAAGGGGAGGTGATCACCTCGTCGCCCGGCTTGATGCCTGCGGCGATAAGCGCGAGGTGGAGCCCAGCCGTGCCACTCGATACGGCGACCGCGTGCTTGACCTCAAGAGTCTTTGCAAACTTTTTCTCAAACTTCTCAATAAACGGCCCAATACTCAAAATGCCCGAACGCAATGCCTGCAACACATAGCGCTCCTCCTTTTTGCCGATGTATGGTCTCGCAGTAGGGTAGTGTCTCATTTTTTTGTGAAAGCAAGAATCTTGATGTGAGAGTAGTTGCCGACAGACGGGAGTTTCGCGAAAAAGTTGCCAAACGCGCTGTTATACTCGATTTTTTTCTTTGCGAGCTTCGCAAGAGCTGGATAGAGAACACGCGTCCCAAAGTAGTAGGTACTCAGAAAGCAATTTTCTTCTTTGAATGTAAGTCTTTGGGAAGTCAGATATTCAATGACCTTTTTCTTTTCGAGATGCAGATTGTGATATGCAGGGGGAATCGGAGAAAGCCCGATCTCTTTGCGCGCGCGGTTTAATTCCTCATTCCCATCTTTATATGCTTCCAGCAAAATAAGACGTCCTCCTTTTTTGAGTGCGCGCGCCATTCGCTTGAGTGCTTCCTTTTGGTCGTTCCATGCGAGGAGGTTGATAATGCATCGTTCGGTAAAGACAACGTCGTACCGGGCTTCCTCGTCCAATATCAAAACATCTTGTTGCCGAAACACGATCGTTCCTTTCACGCCCTTGAGTGATTGTTTCTTGGCAAGTTCGATCAGTTCAGGAGAGAAATCAATACAGGTCATCGAGAGCTTCTTGGCTTTTCCTATTTCTACTGATGCTGCACCGTTCCCGCATCCAACCTCTAGGCACGTATCTCCAGGCTTAAGGTACGAAAGTAGTTCTTCGACCTCACATCGACGTGTTGTGATGTCTCGCATGGTCGAGGTCGCGGAAATCCCCTCGGTCCGAGCTTCGTTACGGTAATGTCGTCGAACGAGTGCCCGGTAATCGGACTTTTTAACCATAGGTAGGGCGAACTATAGCCCAAAATCTCGACTTTTCAAGAATTTGTTGTCGAACGTTCAGCCCAGCAACTTCGCTGCAAGTATTCTGGCGATACGTTTTCCTGCTCCTGCTTTGCCGTAGGGGGAGGGGAACGGTCGGCCTTTGTTTCTCTTCTTTAGATTGATTGCGCGTGAAATTGCAGTGGTGATTTTTGCGGCATTGTATGGTGCATCAATGACGCTCGCGCCGCGCTCGCGGCCCCGCTGGCGAGAGCCGATATTCACGGTCGGCGTGCCGAGGTAGCTCGTTTCGATGACGCCCGCAGACGAGTTGCCGACGAGCGCGTCGCTTTCCGCGACGAGGCTCATGTGCAGGAGTCGAGGGAGCGATTTGAAGACGCGGTACCCTTTCTTTTGCGCGAGCTTGATCGCGCGGACGAACATCTCGCTGCCTGTATCGGTGTTCGGATAGATAATAATCTTTTCGTGGAACGGAAATGCCTCAAGTGCATTCATGGTGGAAGAGAATTGGTTTTGCAGTGGCTCATGATCGAACGCACTCGGATGCTGAATGACAGTGAGCCATCGTCTTTTTTCATCGAGTTTCAACGTTTTGGCAACCTCCGCCCGCGAGAAGCGTTTCTCATTAAGAACCATATCGACGACTACGCTGCCGACGGAGAA
>CAYRQI010000013.1:0-2023 GCA_964426425.1 uncultured Candidatus Saccharibacteria bacterium
TGAATGCAAAAAGAAACGCGAGAACTACTCTCTTCCCTATTGGCTATTGGCTATTGGCTAATTCCTCTCGCGCTTCGCGCGGTGTGACCCTTCTCGACACCCTCATCGGAAGCGCGCTCATGCTCCTGATTTTCCTTGGGATTGTCGGCGTGTTTCAGCTCTCGATCGATGTCGTCGTCAACAACAAAGCGCGCGCAGGCGCGATCGCGCTTGCGAATGAACGGATGGAGTACCTCCGCTCACTTTCGTATGTGCAGATTGGTGTCATTGGCGGCATACCTGCCGGGAACGTGCCACAGGAAGAAACAGTCGTGAGCAACGGTATCCCGTATATCCGGCGCACGATGGTGCTCTACAGCGACGACGCGGGCGATGGCCTTGGCGCAGCGGATGCAAACGGCATCATCGCCGACTACAAAACGATCCGCGTCGAGGTCAACTGGCAGTCGCAACAGGGAGAGCGCGGCGTCACGTTGGTCGGGCGCGTTTCTCCATTTGGAGTGGAGAGCGCGGTAGGGGGCGGAACTCTCACGATCAACGTCGTGAACGAGGCGGCATCCCCCGTTTCGAACGCGCAGGTGGATATCGTCAACACGGGCACGACGCCGGCGATTAACATCCGCACCTACACGAACATAAACGGTGTTGTCATGTTCATCGGCGCGCCCGCCGCGAGCGACTATCAGATTATTGTTTCGAAACCCGGGTACTCGAGCGCGCAAACATATTCCGCGACGCAGCAGAATCCTAATCCGAATCCGCGTCATATGACTGTTGTGGACAATCAGACAACCTCCGCGAGTTTCATGATCGATTACCTCGCAAACAAAACCGTCGAGACATACATGTACATTCGGCAGACGCTATGGAGCGATACGTTTGCCGACTCGAGCAAGATCGACACGATGTCTTCTACGACTGTTGCCGCAGGCGCTGTGAAACTCACCGGCACGCCGGGAAATTATCAATCGCCGGGAATGCTGCGTTCGATCGCCATTGCGCCGGCGTCCCTCTACGCATGGAAGAGCTTTTTGGCGACGACAAGCATACCATCGCAAACAACCATCCTCTTCCGTTTTTATGACAGCAACAACAATCTCATTCCGGACGCGGTACTTCCCGGTAATGCTGCGGGCTTCGCAACAACGAGTCTCAACCTCTCTGGAATTTCGACAACGACGTACCAGCAACTTCGCATCGATGCCACACTCACGTCAGACGGCACATCTACGCCGTCCATCGATCAATACTCGATTCTGTACGAATATGGTCCGGATCCTCTGCCCAATTTCACCTTTACGATGCGCGGCGCAAAAACGATCGGGAATGATCCGACGGTGTACAAGTACGACGCCTCGCATATGAGCGATGCTAACGCGCGCATCACGCTTTCGAACATCGAGGCGGATACATACACACTGGGTGTTGCAACCTCTTCCGGATATCAGCTCGCAACGAGCTCGGCTCCACAGCCCGAAGTTCTCCCTCCCGCGGCGTCCCAGACGACGCGCATCTATGTGCTGCCTCAATAAGTATGAACAATGAACGAGCACTCACCATGATAGAAACGCTGGTGTGGATCGCCGTATTTATAGCGGCGATGACGGCAGTTGTCCTGACGCTTATCTACTTCTACCGCACGAATGCCTACGCGATCGAGCAGGCGAGCGCTGTTACTTCGGCGCAGCGCGGTTTGGAACAAGTCGTGCGCACAATTCGCGAGGGCGCCTATTCGAGCGAGGGCGCTTTTCCGATAGTTTCGATCGCCGCGAACGATTTCATCTTTTATGCCGATGTCGATACCGATAGCCTGATCGAACGCGTGCACTACTACGTCTCGGGAGCGAACCTCGTGCGCGGCATCATCGAGCCCACGGGAAATCCGCCCGTGTATACTGGTTCCGAGGCGACCTCCACGATCGCGGAATATGTCCGGAACCTAGATCAAGGAGTCACGGCGTTTCGCTACTATGATGAGCTCGGGAGTGAGATCACAAACTACGCGAATTGGACGGCTGTGCGC
>CAYRQI010000013.1:2033-12487 GCA_964426425.1 uncultured Candidatus Saccharibacteria bacterium
GGTTCTTCTGCAGCGATCCGCAATTTAATAGGCAAGTAGCCACTAGGGTCTAGCCAATAGAGTATGAAAAAGAAACAAAAAACAGCAGACAGAACTAGTGGCTATTGGCTAGTGGCTAATTCTTACTCGCGGGGCGTAACCGTTTTTCTCGTTCTCGGCTTCATGGGCGTCTTCGCAATCATTCTTGGAACCATATCGAGTTATGTGCTGACGCAAGGCAGGTACGGCCGCGCGCTCTATGGGCGCGAAGTCGCGCTCAACGTCGCCGAATCCGGCCTCGAGTACTATCGCTGGTTCCTCGCTCATAATCCTTCCATCATGAATAACGGTACAGGACTTGTAAGTCCGTACACCTACGCAGTCAACGATCCAGAGGGCGGCTCGCTTGGGCAGGCAGAGGTTACAGCATCGGCCAGTCTCCAGTGTGGAGCCGTACAGTGGGTGGACATTGTTTCAAAGGGAACCGCGAATGCCGATCCCGTTTTGCCGCGCACGCTTTCGGTACGGTATATGCAGCCATCGGTCGCCGAGTATTCGTACGTTGTCAACACGAACGTATGGGCGGGAGCGAGCCGCACCATCCGCGGGCCGTACCACGGGAATGGCGGCGTTAGAATGGACGCGACGCACAATGCTGACGTGACGAGCGCCGTTGCGACATGGAACTGCACCTCAAGTTATAACTGCAATCCGTCACAACCGAATGCGCCGGGTGTCGTGGGAAGTGGCAGTAACCCGGCGCTCTGGACGTATCCCGTCCCCAACATCAATTTTGCCACAATCGCGATCGATTTCACCGATCTCCAGACCAAAGCGCAGACGCAAGGCGGCATATACTACGGTCCCGCGAGCGGGAGTGTGAACAGCCGCGGCTACCATCTCGTCTTTAATGCGGCAGGCACAGTAACGATATATCGGGTGACCCAGACCACCGGCTTCGACAGCTACTCGAGCCAGTACAACTGGGGCATGGAGTACAGCAAGATCGACGACGAAACCTTACTTGGGACATTCGCCATTCCCTCAAGCTGCGGCCTCATGTTCTTTCAGGATCGCGTGTGGGTGGAAGGAACGGTGAACGGAAAAGTAACTGTCGTTGCGGCAACGCCTTCCGATGGCAACACGACTCCCGACGTGTATCTCAACAACAATATTCTCTATGCTGCCTACGATGGCACCGACGGTCTCACCGTTGTTGCCGAGCGGAACGTCCTAATTCCCCTCATTGTGCCCGACGTGATGGAGATCCACGGCATATTTATCGCGCAGAGCGGGCATTACGGGCGCGATTATTTCTCAACGAGTTACCTTTCCTCGCAGTACGATCCGTATGTCACGCGCAGTCAGCTCACGACCGTTGGCACCATCGTTTCGAACGGCCGCACGGGCACCGCGTGGAGCAATGGCACTGGATTCACGACGCGTCTCGACTACTACGACCAGCAGCTTGCGTTCTCTCCTCCGCCATTCACACCAGTTGCTTCGACCGACTACAAATTCGCACTTTGGCGCGAGCAGTAGAGTCGCTCGCGGGCATATGCCTGCTCGCTAAAGTAGAAAAAGAAATGGTACAATCCGCGCATCTATGGCCGGAAAAGTTCTTGTTGTGGCGAATTGGAAGATGAATCCGGCGACGATGCGGGAGGCAAGGAAGCTCTTCGATGTGGAGCGGAAGGCGGCGGAGAGATCGAGGGGGGTTAGTGTTGTCGTTGCGCCGCCCGCGATTTTTTTGCGTGAGCTTTCGGGAAAGTATCGTGGGGGGAAGATTGCATTCGCTGTGCAAAACGCGCATTTCGACGCGGGCGGCGCGCACACGGGCGACATTTCTCTCGCACAAGCCAAAGACGCTCGTGCAAAATATGTGATCATCGGCCACGCAGAGCGGAGAGCGGAAGGCGAGACGGATGACGATACAAAGAAAAAAGTCGCCGCCGCGCTTTCGCTCAAAATGACGCCGATCCTTTGCGTCGGCGAGTCGCTCCGCACCGATGACGGAGAGCAGTTCGGCCTTGTGCGCGGGCAGCTTCGCGTCGGCCTTGCCGATGTTCCCTCTTCCGCACTCTCCCGCGTGCTTCTCGTGTACGAACCGCTCTGGACGATCGGGAAAGAAACTGCGATGAACCCGCGCGAGATGCACCAGATGGCAATTTTTATGCGCAAATGCGTCGTGGAGTCGCACGGCGAAGGCGGCCGCTCGCTCAAGATTCTCTATGGCGGCTCGGTTGATGAAAAGAACGCGGCCGCGATGCTTGAGGGGGGCGACGTGCATGGATTTCTCGTCGGTCGTGCGAGCATCGATCCAAAAGCCTTCGCCGCGCTTTTGCAAGCGATTTTCTAGCTCCTATGCGCTGCATCGACGAGCTGCCTCCAGAGGAGTTGAAAGGGAAGCGCGTTCTTCTGCGTAGTGATTTTAATGTGCCGATCGGCACGGATGGCAAGGTAGCTGACCGATTTCGTATTGAGAAGGGATGGAAAACTGTGCAATACTTGCGCGATCGCGGCGCGAAAGTCGTCATCATCTCGCACATCGGACGCGATCCCGAAGAGAGTCTGGAGCCTGTTGCTCGAGAGCTGAAAAAATTTGGGCCGGTTGTCTTTGTCGCCGACATCGTCGGTGCTGCAGCGCGCGGCGCTGCAACAGCTATGCGCGATGGCGAGATTCTTCTTCTCGAGAATCTTCGGCGGGACCCGCGTGAGACGGAGAATGATCCGTCATTCGCAAAAGAACTTGCCTCACTCGGGGAGCTCTACGTCGACGACGCGTTTGCTGCCACTCACCGCGCGCACGCTTCGATCGTCGGCGTGGCAACATTGCTGCCTGCCTATGCCGGACTCCTTATGCGCGACGAAGTGCGTGAGATCGACGCCGCGCGCGAGCCCGAACACCCATCGTTTGCCATTCTTGGCGGCGCGAAATTTGAAACGAAGGCGCCGCTCATTAAACTTTTACTCGAAAAGTACGATCACCTATTCCTTACCGGCGCTCTTGCGAATGACGTTTTCAAAGCGCGTGGATTGCCGGTAGGACGTTCACTCATCTCGCAGGAGCGTCCCGGAGACGATATCCTTTTGAATCCTCGCTTACTCGCTCCCATCGATGTGACTGCGGAAGATACCAGTGGCCGCGCAAAGGTGAAGAAACCGGATGAGGTTACGGGAGACGAGCGCATCGTGGATTGCGGGCCGGATACCGTCGCGATGCTTGCGCCTCTGATCGCGGAGGCAAAATTCATTCTCTGGAACGGCCCGACCGGTATCTACGAGCAAGGCTACGTTCACTACACGCAGCAGATCGCCGAGCTTGCCGCGGGAAGCAAGGAAAAGATTGTGATCGGCGGCGGAGATACCATCGCCGCGATCGAGGCCTCCGGCGTGCCGAAGGAAAAGCTCGGGTTTCTCTCCACCGGCGGCGGCGCCATGCTAGAATACTTGTTAAAGGGCACCTTGCCGGGGATAGACGTCCTTGGGTAAGAAGTAATCAGCGTCATTGTCTTAAACACATCCTATGAATCTCCGAAATTTCCTGCTCGCTTTGGCAATCGTCGTTGTGGTTGGCGCGAGTTGGGCGTTTGCTCCTTCTGCTTCGGCGCTTACCGCCGAAGAGATTCGGACACAGATAAAGGAACTGCTCGCAAAAATTGCCGAGCTCACGAAACAACTGAACGCGCTTACTGGTGAGGGTGCAGGAACGGACGCAGCGGGAACAGACGCCGACCACGTCAGTGGTGCTCAAAAGCATCGGGTGTGCCGTGTTCTCTACCGCAACTTGGCGCATGGCGTTTCAGGTGATGATGTAAAGAGTTTGCAAGAGTTGCTGCGCGATGAAGGGTATTTCTCGGCGGACGCGACGGGCTACTTTGGGGAGCTCACGCGAGAAGCCCTGAAGCGCTGGCAAGCGGCGCAGGGCATAGTGAGCGGTGGGAGTGCGCAGACGACCGGCTGGGGAGTTCTCGGGCCCTTGACGCGCGAACACATCAAACGATGGTGCGGAGGCGACATGAGTGCTCTCAAAGCGTCTCCAACGTCGGGGCCGGCGCCTCTTACGGTTGCGTTCTGGTACGTGCTTGGCGATAGACCTCCGAGTGATTACTCGATTGATTTTGGAGACGGAACCACGGGCGTATTGGAAATTGGCTGTGGAATGCTGCCGAATGCCGCGATCGCCGCATGTCCCCGCGCACTTGTCACAACCCACACGTACGCGGCGAACGGCACCTATAGGGCGGTCTTGAGCAGGACCATAAATCCATGTGGCGGGAATCCCGCGTGTCTGGCGCCCGTGTATCAGAAGACCGTCGGTACCGTTCAGGTGTATGTAGGCGAGAAGGCGTGCACGAAAGAGTACAAGCCGGTGTGCGGCGCAAAGCCGGTCGTTTGCGTCACAACGCCCTGCAACCCAATTCCTACGACTTATAGCAACCGCTGTATGGCAGAAGCAGATGGCGCGATGTTTCTCTATGAAGGTCAGTGTCGCACCACTGATGATAATAGACCGCCGACGATCTCCGGATTTTCAGGCCCGACAACCTTGGGCGTCAATCAAACGGGCACATGGAGTGTGAATGCAAGCGACCCCGAGAATGGTTCTTTGAGCTACCGCGTCACGTGGGGTGACGAGCAAGCCACTCTTCCGCATGCGGCGCCGCTTGCGCGCGATGCGTTCGTGCAAACGACGACGTTCACACACGCCTACAGCACGGCCGGCACGTATACGATTACCATCGTCGTACGCGATTCGGCCGGACAAGAAGCAACAATGAGCACGACGGTTCGGGTTGGGAGCGATGTGGTTGCATGCACGCTCGAGTACAAACCAGTCTGCGGCCAGCCCCCCAGACCTGCATGTCTTGATACGCCGCCGTACTGCATGATCGTAGAACCGGGTCCCACGACCTATTCCAACAAGTGCTTTATGAACGCCGCCGGAGCGACGTTCCTCTACGAAGGCATGTGCAAGACTGTGCCTGTTGCCTGCACGCAGGACGCCAAGCAGTGCCCCGACGGCACCTACGTCGGCCGCACGGGGCCAAACTGCGAATTCAAGTGTCCCTCCACACCTTCCTCTACTATACCTCAAACGTATTCTCAAAAATGCTACAGTGGCATCGGCACAAATCTTGTTGAAGTTGCGTGCACGGCGGATGATTTTAAACCCGGGACATGCACTGCGGACACAAGTCAATGTCCCGACGGCACGGGAATGGTTGGTCGCTCTGGTCCTCGATGCATATTCGTATGTCCCGCAACTCAAACCACCGGCGCATCATGCGCATCACCCTTTGATAGAACTGCCTATCCCAGCAACAGTTTAATGAACTGTTGTTCGATTGCTCGGCCAGGGGAGCCGCTGCAGTCTGGCTGCCCGACCGGCGGGGCCATTTGTGCTGTAAAGCAGTGTCAAAACGGTCAATGGGTGCCGATGCCTTATACAGCGCATGTAGATGTTGACCGTGGGACTGTGAGCTGTCACATGGGTCAATGCACTGACGGCCCATACCTTGTAAATTCACATCCAGATTCAAACTGCAAAAGTTGGGGGCGAATGTGCTACGTATGTAATCGATCGCAACCGGGCACTGGTGCAGGCACTTGTAACGTATCCGACTGCCTCCTAGATACACAGGCTCTCACATGTTATGAGTATTTCTCAACCAGCGAAGCTCCTCGAACCTCTCAACTCGCGAACGTCTTGACCGCGCTCGAAGGCGCACTCAAAACGCTTCTTGAGTTGCTTCAGCGTTAAGCACATTGCTCTTGAACAGTTTTTGAACCTTGCTCTTTCTTCTGCTTCTCTCCTACGCTCTCTTTTTCCACACACGATAACTCCTCACGACCGTGAGTGCTTATCGGGACGTGGGAGGATCGTATCAAGTATGGCACCCGCAACACCCGGAAGTTCCAGAGGTGGAGGAGGAAGGTGCAGGCCCTCTCGCTTCAAACGTCCTGCGAAAAAGTGCTCGATACATGATACCCCGTCATTCAATGGGAAACATCGATTTTCATACCTGTTTTCTTGTGACTGTCCGATCTGCGCAGTGTCACACTGGATTATCTTTCTCTGCCAAGAATTCACCTCTCGCCTATATGAACATCCGTTCAGGTGAATCAATATTCATATAGCACTACAACTTGAAATGTTTGCGGAATGCGTGATCGTCTCCTAGGTCTTGGGTTATAACAACCCGCACGTGTCGCTCATCAAATCCGAACACCGTCTGGAGAAACCTGATTTCCTCGGAGCAATCATGCGGATATATCCACACACTCTGCTGTAATCTGAACGCGCCCAAACGCTTGATGAGGTGGCAGAAGGCATTTCGAACTCCAACGCGTGCCTCATTTTTGAGACAGCGATACTACTGCATTCATCTCGGCAAATCGTTCTTTTTGTTAGTCGCGAACCGCGTGATGGGGCGAATGCCCATAATGGGCACGAATGCCTATTTTCCCATACGATAAAGATACACGGTCGTAGGGTGTTATCGTACGGACAGTGGAACACGATGGCTGTTGAAAACAGGATTGAGTGAAATGTCACTACCAGACATACTGTAAGGCATGCTCAAACATTCCTATGCTGTCACAGTCGTGGGTTGCATGCTGTTTCTTGCGCCACTTTTGGTCTATGCGCAGACAGTCTCGGAGCTGCAAGCCGAACTCAATGCACTGCTCCAGCAGCTCGCTGCACTGAAGGCGGAGCTTCAGCAGGCACAATCTCCCGCCGTGAATGCCCCCACCGTGCCTTCGTACAGCGCGTATGGGAAGTGTCTCTCGCTCGGGCGCTCGCTTCGGCGGGGAATGTCAGGGTCTGACGTGGCGGCATTGCAAACGTTTCTTGCCCCCGATGCCCGCATCTATCCGGAGGGCGTCATCAGCGGCTACTTTGGAGCTCTTACAGAAGCGGCAGTCAAGCGGTTTCAAGCTCGACACGCAATTGTGACTTCCGGCACTCCAGATACGACAGGCTATGGAGTCGTTGGGCCGGCGACACGTGCGGCGATCGCGAGTCTCTGTGGAGGAAGCAGCTCGCAAGCGCAGGCGCCGACGTACGCGGGAGCCAATTGCATATTCACCGGTGGGCAGGTTGCCTCTGGTGTCGTGCAGACGTTCTATGCCGTCCCGAGCGCGCCCTTGGGCTCGAGCTGCGCGTCGTATGCGCAGGCGCGTCAGTGCATTAATGGAGCGTTTTCTGGAGACCCGCGTTATCAGTATGTATCGTGCACAAATCCCGGCAGGGCATGCACGCTCGATGGCGTGACGGTACCTCACGAAAGTTCATATGCGTTTTTCTCCCGCAGAGAGGTGCTTCTGAACGAGTCGTGCACTCCCTATGCGCAGACGCGCGTCTGCAACGACGGTGTGCTCTCGGGCTCTTCGGGCTATCAATATGCAACCTGCGCTGCGTCGACGACACCTTCTGGATGCACGCTCGATGGAGTCACCGTGCAACACGGGCAATCGCGCACGTTCTACAAGGAGAAGAATGTGCTCTTCGGCCAAACCTGTACGCCATTCGGCAAGGAGCGCTCCTGCTCGAATGGCACTCTTGGAGGCGATGTGTCGTACCAATACTCGTCCTGCACGGTCGCCGCGCCCCAATCGTGCACGGTCGGAACGACGACCATCGCCCACGGGCAGGCCAAGGATTTCTACTCGCGCGCCTCGGTTTCCTACCAAGAATCGTGTGCGGCGTATAAGCAGTCGCGCACGTGCACTGACGGCTTGATCTCCGGCAGCCCGTCATATCAATTCTCAACCTGCACGCAGATACCGGCGAAAACGTGCGCCTTAGACGGCATCGAGGTTGCGCATGGTGCGAGCTACACGTTTTACAAAGCGGGAGTTTCGAGTAATTGTGGGAGTATCAGCAAGAGCCGCACCTGCACCGACGGTGTGCTGTCGGATTCTGCTGATTATCGGTACGGGCAATGCGCGCCTGTCGGGCAAAGGTGGTGCAAGCTCGATGGCGTCTACATTCAGCACAATGCGAGCCGCACGTTCTATACAGCGTCGACGACGCCATTCGGGCAGTCGTGCGCCAATCTTGGTCAGAGCCGAACATGTGTCGACGGCGTGATGCAAGGCAACATTTCCTATGCGTACGCGTCATGCATGACAGCTGCGCCTGCTTCCTGCACGCTCGACGGCGAGACGGTCGCGCACAACCAGTCCTACGGGTTCTACTCGCGGCAGAGCGCGCCTCCCGGCGACACCTGTGATGCGTATAAGCAGGTGCGTACCTGCTTCGACGGTTCGCTTACGGGCAGTACATCCTTCATATACCGCACGTGCTCGAACTCGAGCGCGTCTCTTCTCCAGCAGACGAATCTCGCAAGCGCGCTCGCGGCGCTTGAGCACGTTCTGCAATCGCTCCTTGCGCAGGGGGATTCATTGTTTTAGCGCGACGCGGATTTTTTGCGCTGATTGTTCCGCATCGCCTTCTTCGAACGTTCGCTTAGGAGTATTTGCCCAAAGGGACGCTGCCGGGTATGGAGGTACTTGCGTAAGAGAAGGGTACGGTCTATCGTCACAGCTGTTGAGCATATGAACATGCGAAATTTCCTCACTGCGGCTGTAATTGTGGTGATAATCGGTGTCGGCAGCGCGGCAGTTCCCGCTTCTGCTCTCACGGTCTCCGAGATTCAAGCCCAGATTCAATCTCTCCTTTCAAGGATTGTGAACATCACAGGTGGGGCCACGTTGCAGGCAGGGCCTGTTGCTGCTTCACCGGTAGCTCAACATCGCATCTGCACCGCGCTGTATCGCAACCTCTCTATGGCCATGCGAGGCGACGACGTGCTTGCCCTGCAAGAATTTCTCCGTGCCGAAGGATATTTTTATGCACATGCAACGGGCTACTTCGGCCCTCTGACGGCGCAGGCGGTCGCGCGCTGGCAAGCTTCTCACGGTATATCTCCCGTGGGTGCGGTGGGGCCTCTCACGCGCGAGCGCATCCGCGTTGTATGGTGCGGCTCGAGTGGTGGACCGATCGCCTGCACGAAAGAGTACGTACCCGTGTGCGGACGACCCGCCATGTGCGCTATGCCGGGCATTGGCGCATATCCGCGTGAATGCGATTACGGACAAACATATTTGAATCGCTGCGAGCTGAATGCCGCGGGAGCGACGTTCCTCTACGAAGGTCAGTGTCGCTCGCAGACGACTGATCCCTCATCTGATCCTCGCTGCAGAGCATGGTACGACGGCTGCAACGACTGCTCGCGCGACTATCCGGGTGGCCCCGCAATGTGCACGCTTCGCGCGTGCGTGTGGCAAGCGCCTGCGTACTGCAAAGAGTACTTTGATTCGACGGCGAACAGACCTCCCGTGATCTCGTCTTTCTCGGGACCCACGACGCTAAACGTCAATCAAACCGGCACATGGACTATACAGGCGAGCGATCCGGAAAATGGCCCCTTGAGCTACCGTGTCAGTTGGGGAGACGAGTACGCTGTTGCGCCGATGGCGGGGTACGCGGCAGAGGCGTTCGTGCAGACGACGACGTTCACGCACAGTTATGCGCGCGCCGGCACGTTCACTGTTTCAATTGTTGTGCGGGACTCTGCCGGACAAGAAGCGCGAACGTCTACAACCGTGCGCGTCGAAGGTGCGCCATACTACTGCACGATGGAGTACGCACCAGTGTGCGGGCAGAAGACGACATGCCCCGCCTGTTACTACTCGGAGCCCGCGTGTCTCGCGCCGTGCTACGTCGAGCACAAGACCTACGGAAATCGCTGTCTCATGAATGCGGACGGTGCGACCTTTCTCTACGAGGGGCAATGCCGCTAGAAGGTAGAAAGTCTAGAAGTTTACGTGATGTACTTTTTGTACCATGGTACGAAAAGTACATCACGTGTAATGTAATCGCGTAGTCTTACGAGCGACGTAGGGCACGTGAAATGCGAAAGCTTTGCTTTCGCATTTCCGAGCCGAGGAGCTCGAAACCAATAACACCTCGCGCTTTTGTGCAGGCAGGTATCCCAAGACGGAAGGGTCAACGCCCTGCGATCTCGGAATGTATTGGTTTACAACGCGGCGCGGATTTTTTCGAGCGTGCTTTCAGCTTCACCTTTTTTGTACTTGCGCTGCGGCATGAGCTTCAGGCCATCGCCCTTGAAACGGGGGATGATGTGCACGTGCGGGTGGTGCACGACTTGCCCTGCGTGCTCGCGATTGTTCATTGCG
This sequence comes from uncultured Candidatus Saccharibacteria bacterium, assembly GCA_964426425.1. Classification (GTDB taxonomy): domain Bacteria; phylum Patescibacteriota; class Minisyncoccia; order Phycocordibacterales; family UBA2100; genus UBA10103. The sequence continues at coordinate 12,222 of CAYRQI010000013.1, forward strand.
ATATTGACGCCATCGGCTTGCACGCCTTTTTCTATCGCGATCGAGAGTTTTCTCACGATCTCGGCGACAGCCGCCCAGTCTTCCGCCGCGATATCGAAGATATTTTGCGAATGGTTCTTTGGCACGACGAGCGTGTGGCCAGCATGTACCGGATTGATGTCGAGGAACGCGATCGTTTTATCGTCCTCGTGCACTTTGAACGAGGGCAGTTCACCGCGGACAATCTTGCAGAAAATACAGTCAGGCATGTGCGAAGTATGAAGTAT
>CAYRQI010000013.1:12497-14144 GCA_964426425.1 uncultured Candidatus Saccharibacteria bacterium
AAGCACGGTGTATCAAGCATGCGATAGAATGTACCGATGCGAGTCTCCGAACTTGTACAATCTCTGCTCTCGAAGCGCGGTATCACGGAAGGCGAACACGTAGAAAGGTTTCTCAATCCTGATTACGAGCGTGATACGCATTCGCCGTTCCTGCTTGCGGGAATGGAGCGTGCGGTAGCTCGTATTCTTGCCGCCATCCGCGGAAAGGAGCGGATCGCGATATATGCGGATTTCGACTGTGATGGTATTCCCGGCGCGGCGTTGCTTTCGGATCTCTTTAGAAAGATCGAGTACGAAAATGTTGAAGTGTACATACCGCACCGTGACAGGGAAGGGTACGGGTTTCATACAGGGGCTCTTGAAGAGCTTTCTGCGAGTGGGGTATCACTCATTATCACCGTCGACGTTGGGACCAATGCAGTCGACTCTGTTTCATTCGCGAAAGAAAAAGGTATCGATGTCATCGTCACCGATCACCATGAAGTTACTGGGGTACTTCCTGACTGCGTTTCCATTCTCAATCCAAAGGTAGGTGAACCTGCCCTGAGCGGAGTCGAAGGGTATCCATTTCGCGACCTCTGCGGTGCGGCCGTCGCGTACAAACTTGCACAAGCCCTTCTCGGCGAGGGAAAGAAACAAGGTCTCGACTCTTTTGCAAAAGTTCCGAGCGGCTGGGAAAAATGGCTTCTTGATCTCGTCGCTATTGCCACGGTTGCGGATCTTGTGCCACTTGTCGGCGAGAATCGCGTGCTCGTGCACTTCGGACTCAAAGTACTTCGCAAGTCGCCGCGTGCCGGCATTGACGCGCTTTGCAATGTACTTCGACTTCGCAAGGGTGAGCTCACGGAAGAATCGATCGCGTTTTCTTTCGCGCCTCGCATTAATGCTGCATCGCGCATGGACGAGCCCGAGCTCGCCTTTCAGCTTCTCGTTACACCGGATTCGGCACAAGCAGAGCGGTTCGCGGCGCGCCTTGAAGAGCTGAATGCGCAGAGAAAAGGTGCTGTCGCGACAGTGGTGCGCGCGGCAAAGCGCATTGCGCGAACGCGCTTTCACTCGGATGAGCGGGTGATCGTTCTCGGCTCTCCGAAGTGGAAACCTGCGCTCCTCGGACTTGCCGCGAATTCGATCATGGAAGAGCGCGGCGGCGTCGTCTGCTTGTGGGGGCGCGACGCAGAGGGACGCATCAAGGGTTCATGCCGCTCTGACGGCTTGATCTCCGTCGTCGAACTTCTTTCCGCTGTGCGCGATGTATTCGTTGAATTCGGCGGCCATCATGCTTCCGCCGGCTTTACCATTTCACATGAGCGCGTGCATACACTCCCTGCGGCGCTCAGCGACGCGGCTCTAAGCATGTCGAATGGCACGATGCAAAGTGAACAAGGGCATGACGCCCTGATATCGCTTTCCGAGGTCACCGAATCGCTTCTCGAAGAAGTTTCGAGGCTCGCGCCGTTCGGTATTGGCAACCCGAAACCAGTTTTTCTCATCTCATCGGTCGTTGTTTCCTCTGTGCGTGCATTCGGGCGTGACAGAAATCACATCGAGATTTACGTTTCGTGTGAGCGCACCGGCGTTTCGGCGCGCGCGTTCGATTTCTTCAATTCTCCCGAGAATTTCAAATGTGTACCTGCGACAGGCAATCAC
>CAYRQI010000013.1:14154-17318 GCA_964426425.1 uncultured Candidatus Saccharibacteria bacterium
GCAATCACGTGCGGCTGCTCGCCTCCATCGAGCGCGATGGTTTCCGTGGCGGCTTGGCGCTTCGGCTTACGGACGTTTTGCCGTCATAGCTGTCCACAACGTTGCACAGGCACGCGCACCTCTTCTAGTACCATTAGCACTATGCCTCCAGCGGCAGCCGCAACTCATTCTCTTTCGGTTAGCAGCTTTATTCGTTTTGGGTGGGAAACGTTCAAGAAGCGCCCGTGGTTTTTGATCGGCGCGACGGCCCTTTTCTTCGTTATCGGGCAAGTGGCGAGTTTCGTTATGGGTTTTGTCACTGGCCTGTTCGATGGTTTGACTGGTGCGGCAGTTGGCGGTGTCGTCGGTTTTGTCGCAGGCTTCGTTGTCCAAAGCCTCATAAGCATGGGCTGGATCGCGTTTTTCATCAAAGCGCACGACGATGTCTCTACAGTAACAATTTCCAACTTCTGGCACCCACAAAATTTATTGAACTATATTGGTGTCACCATCCTCTATGCGCTCATTGTTCTTCTCGGGTTCGTGCTCCTTGTCGTTCCGGGCATCATTGCAGCGATCATATTCATGTTCGCTTTTTATCTTGTCGTCGACAAGGGGTTGGGGCCCATCGAAGCGCTTAAGGAGTCTGCACGTATCACGAAAGGAAATCGTCTGCGCCTCCTTGCTCTCGTCGGCGCGCTAGCGCTGGTATCGCTCCTCGGGCTTCTCGCGCTCGTGCTCGGCCTTCTCGTTGCGGTTCCCCTTACTGCGCTCGCATACGTGTGCGCGTACCGTCGATTTTCTACCGCTGCTGATGCTGCCGCGCCGCGCGTGCCGCTTTCGGGAGGAGAGATCGCGCTCCTCGTTGTGGGCCTCATCCTTCCCGTCGTTATGATTCTCGGCATTCTTTCGAGCGTCATGCTTGCCTCTCTGAACGACGCGATGGAAAAGGGGCGTGCGGCACGAGCCGAATCCGATATGAAAATGCTTCAGCTTGGCATTGAGCTTTATCGTGAAGCCTACGGAGCATACCCTTCGACACTGTCTGACGTAGTGCAGGATCCGAATATTTGGACGGAAAGTAACTTTCTCACCGACGGTTTTACCTATACACCGCTCGGAGACTTGTACCAGCTATGCTCGAAACAGCCGACGGCTTCCGGCCAAGAATGCGTTTCGCCGAGTGATGTTGGAGCTCCCATTTCCGCGCAATAGAATACCGAGATGATGGGAGTTGTCATCTATACCGACGGAGGCGCTAGGGGGAATCCGGGGCCTGCTGGCGCTGGAGCGATTTGCTACGAAGGGCACAAGAAAATATTTGAGCTGAAAAAATATCTAGGTGACAATTGTACGAATAATTGGGCGGAATACGAAGCGCTCATTCTCGCGTTGACGGAAGCAAAAAAGAGAGGACTTGCGGGGAAAGAAATCGAAATCCGAATGGATTCAGAATTGATCGTACGGCAAATGACGAATGAATATCAAATAAAAGAAGAGACGCTCTGGCCGCAGTATATGAAGGTGCACAATCTTCTTGTCTCGCATTTTCCACGCGCAAAGTTCGTGCACGTGCGCAGGGAAGAAAATAAAGAAGCCGATCGTCTGGTGAACGAAGCGATCGCCGGAGCCGCGTGAGGCTTGTGCCCTGCGCGGGTGCAGTATAATGAGTGCATGATTCGAGAATATCTTCACAGTTCGGCAATCGGATTTTTCCAGTTCATACGCGAGCAGGGCGTGATGGGTCTCGCGCTCGGCTTTATCCTCGGCACGTCTGTCTCGAAAGTCGTGACGTCCTTTTCGAACGACATTATCAATCCGATCATCGCACTTTTCCTCGGCAAAGCCGAGGGAATCGAAAATTTCGTCATCGGCCCGGTCAAGGTAGGGAATTTCGTCGCCAACGTCGTCGACTTTCTCATTATCGCCGCAGCAGTGTACCTCCTCTTTAAAATGCTCGGCCTCGATAAGCTCGACATCAAAAAACTATAAGCACGCCAGCGAGCAACATATTCTGGGTGGCATCGGTCGCACTTCTCGCTGGTGTGCTCGTGCGCTCGTTTGTCTCGCTTGGAACATCATTCGTCTTCTTTCTCTCGCTCACCGCTGTCTCGGTCTTTATATTCTCGGTCATCGTGCGCACGAAGGTGCAAGGCACCCTCACTGCCATCGCGCTCGTCGCGTGCGCGGTCGGGATTCTCCGCATGGATGCCGCAATAGTCGCGCCGGATCCGACACTTGATGAAAAACTGAACAGAGAAATCTCTCTGGAGGGGTTCGTCTTCGAAGAGCCCGATGTCCGCGAGGGAAGTACGCGGCTTTCCATACGGCTCGATAATGGCTCTGGGGTTCTCATTGTTGCACCATCGCACGTCAATGTTTCCTACGGCGATATCGTGCGCGCGGAAGGCATCCTGCGTCTTCCAGAAAGCTTTGAGACTGGTGTTGGTCGGGAATTTAACTATCCCGCATATCTGGCGAAGGACAGCATCGCCTACGAACTCGCCTTTGCACGTGCTGAAGTGAGGGGACAAGGAGCTGCGAACCCTATCAAGACATTTGCGATAGAAACGAAGCGTTTCTTCCTTGAGGGCCTTGGGCGTGTACTTCCCGAACCGGCAGCCGGTCTTGCGGGAGGCATAACGGCGGGGGATAAGCGAGGCTTGGGAGCGGAGCTCTCCGACGTGTTCAGAACCGTCGGGCTCACCCATATCATCGTTCTCTCCGGATACAACATCATGATTGTCGTCATGGGTTTGGGATGGCTCTTGCAAAAGGTGAGCGCGCCGCGTGCTTGGAAGGTGATTGCCGGCGTCGTGCTTGCGATACTTTTCGCGCTCATCACGGGGCTTGCTTCTGCCTCCATACGTGCAGCTGCAATGGCTTCGATCGCGCTTGTCGGCCAATATTCGGGCCGTCTCTACCTCGCGTCGCGCGCACTCGCGCTCGTCGTGGCGGGAATGGTCGCGTGGAATCCGTACATACTCGTGTTCGATCCCGGATTCCAGCTTTCTGTGCTTGCGACCGCCGGTCTTATCGTTTTCACGCCGCGTATTGCGTCGCGCCTTTCCTTCGTAACGACGAAACTCAATCTGCGAGAGATATTCGCGACGACGCTCGCAGCGCAGATAGCCGTGCTTCCACTTCTTCTCTATCAGACCGGACAGCTCCCGCTCTACGCGCTT
>CAYRQI010000013.1:17328-18734 GCA_964426425.1 uncultured Candidatus Saccharibacteria bacterium
CACTGCAGGCTCGCTCGGCATCGTCATCGCGTTTCCTGCCTATGCGCTGCTCTCCTACATCATCGAAATCGGTGAATTTTTCGCCTCATTACCCTATGCCTCGCTTGCGCTTCCTGCCTTCAGCGCATGGTGGCTTGTTCCACTCTATATGTTTTTGTTTCTGCCAGTGGTCAGGCATTCAATTGCTCGAACCGCCGCTCAATCACGCCCCAGTTGAGATTCTTGAAAAACGCGTCGATGTATTTGCCCTTGCCGAGTGCTCCATAGTCGAGGATATAGGCGTGCTCCCACACGTCCAAGGCGAGGATGATGGGAAGTGTTGCTAGATGCCCCTGATGTTGCTCGCCGACGAAGCTGGTAAGCAGTTCTTTCGCATCCGGATCATAGGAGAGGATCGCCCAGCCGGGACCTCGCATGCTGCCGACCATCGCCATGACCTTTTCTGCCGTATACGGCTCGTAGGTGCTCTTGAGCGCTTTTGCGAGGATTCCGCTTCCTGTTATCGGTGAAGGACCCCCCTCGAACTGCGCGAAGTAGTATTCGTGCAGTCGCATGCCATCGAATTCGAATGATCGTCGTCGCATGAGCTCGGAGATTGCGTGCGCGTACTTTTCCGGATCCTGCACCGCAAGTTCCGCGATGAGCTTTGAGACGGCGTTGAAATTTTTGACGTAGCCCTCGTAGAGCCCAAGGTGTTGCCTGACGGACTCTTCTGAAATGCCCTCGAGCTTCGGGATGTCGAATGTTTTTGCTTCGTAGGTGTGCATGAAAGCAGTATATCATTTCGGAATGCGGCGGAGCGTGCAGGTGCAAGCGATTGTTGTTCTCATCCTTCTCGCGATCGCAGGCGGGATCTGGTACGCAGTTTTGCGGGAAGACAGACGCGGGATTCTCACCGTTTCATTTCTCGATGTTGGCCAAGGTGATGCGATCTTTATCGATGCGCCAAGCGGTAGGCAGGTGCTTGTCGACGGTGGGCCGGATCGTAGTATTTTGCGTGAGCTCGGGCGCGTGATGCCGTGGTACGACCGCTCGATCGACGTCGTCATTGCGACGCATCCGGATGCCGACCACATCAGCGGGCTTGTCGATGTGCTTCAGCGCTATCGTGCGGATTACATTCTCCAGCCGGGTGTCGAAAAAAATACCGGCCCTGCCGAATCGATGCTGCTTTCCGTAGCAAACGAAGGCGCGCACGAGGTATATGCGCGGCGTGGGCAGATACTCGATCTGGGCGATGGAGCATATATCGAGATTCTTTCTCCGGATCGTGATGTATCAAATGTCGAGACGAACATTGCTTCGATCGTCACGCGTCTCGTTTATGGGAACACTGCCTTTATGCTCACTGGCGATGCGCCGCAATCTATCGAAAACTATCTCATGCAGCTCGACGGCGAGGATCT
>CAYRQI010000014.1:0-4382 GCA_964426425.1 uncultured Candidatus Saccharibacteria bacterium
CTTGTCTCACCTTGTCGGCATCCTCGACAGGAACATAGACGACGACTTTGTACATGCACTCAAGTATACAAGACAGTGAGCGCGCGCGGATTATCCGCGCGCCCGCTTAATAGCGCATGAGAAGCCGGCGCTCCCCGGCGCGGGGGCATACCCTAATCCCATTGCCCATAGAAGCCATCCACCTTTATACTCTCTTAGTCAATTTTAGAAGTTGCTTATGGAGCGTGGGGTTCGCGGCAACCATCTCGAGCTGGCCGAACTTCCATGGCATTCCTTTCATATCGGTAACCCTACAGCCAGCTTCTTTAAGGATCAGATACACAGGAGCGAAATCGTGTAGCGCGCCGGTAAGCGCAACCATCCAATCCCTCCTGCCGCAGGCGGCATAGCATGCGTTGGCAGCCATCGAGGCCATCGAGCCGAATTGAATATCTTCGGCCTTCGACGCCTGAACAAGCTTCAGGAGAAATCGAGATGAACGAGCGCGTATGCTGGAGGAGCCAACGCCGAAGCTGTTGTGGAGACGTTTCGTACGCGAACAGTGGACTTTCTTCCCGTTCAGATACGTTCCCGCGCCAGCCTTTGCGAAAAAGAGCTCTCCCGAGGTCGGGAGATTCACGGCAGAGAGAATGATCTTCCCGCGACGGACTAGGCATACCATGACACCGAACTGCGGGATACCCATCGCAAAATTGTACGTGCCGTCTATCGGATCCATGATCCAGACGTACTCGGCATCAGTATCATGTGAGCCAGATTCCTCCGAAATGATGCCGTGCGTTGGATACTTATTCTTTATCGCAGAGATCATGACCCGCTCCGAGATGAGGTCTGCTTCCGTCACACAGTCCCAGAGAGCATCGGACTTCATGTACTTCACACCGACCTTGCCAAACTTTTTCAAGACAGCAGTGCCAGCCTCCTTTGCTATTTTCTGGATGAATCTTTCCATATCAACTCTGCGCGAGTCGCTTCAGGGCAACAATGTAGGCCGCGTCCCGAAGAGACACACTATACTCTTTTGAGGCTTCGTGAACAGTTCGCGCTGCATCTTCCATTTTCTCCTTGAGCTTCCGAAACACCTCTGCTTTCTTCCACGTTTCTCCGTGCATATTTTGATACCACTCGTAGTAGGAAACGACGACGCCGCCAGAGTTTGCGAGCACATCCGGGATCACGAGCACATGTTTCTTACCAAGTATCTCATCGGCTTCGCGTGTCGTGGGACCATTGGCCATCTCGAGCACAATGCTCGCCTGAACGTCACCTGCGTTTTCCTTCGTGATGGCATTTTCGAGAGCAGCCGGAACGACGATGTCAGCGGGAAGCGTGAGTGCTTCCACGGGAGTAATATCACGACCCCCTAAGGCCTCTGCGTTGGAGAAGTCACAGACGCTTCCCACGCAATAGCACCCGGCAAGTTTCCCACTTTTTTCTTTGCACTCGGCAACTGCCTTCAAATCAGGAATTCCTTTCGGAATGTAGATCCCACCCTTCGAATCAGAAAGCGCGACAATTGAGAAACCAGCGCCCTTAAGGCACTCCGCAAGGTGGCTGCCAACATTGCCAAAACCTTGAATCGCGACGGAAGCGCCGTGGTGCGTGCGTCCCGTTTGTCGCATAATCTCCGAGAGTATGTAAAAACCGCCGAGACCCGTCGCCTCGGTTCGCCCTTCCGAGCCGCCTTTTTCGATGGGCTTTCCAGTGACAACCGCAGGCATGTCCTTGTCGACCGCCTTCGAGTACTCGTCGCGAATCCATGCCATGATTTTCGCGTTCGTGTTCACATCGGGGGCTGGCACGTCGAGCTCGGGGCCGATGTAGGGCGCAATTTCGCGCGCAAACGAACGTGTGAGACGCTCAAGTTCCGCTTCCGAAAGCTTTTTCGGATCTACCGTCACGCCGCCTTTGCCGCCACCAAAAGGAATGTCGACAACTGCGTTTTTTATCGTCATCCAGAAAGAAAGCGCCTTCACCTCATCCATGTCGACCTTCAGGTGATATCGAATGCCACCCTTGTAGGGCCCACGCATGTTGTTGTGCTGAACACGATAACCATGAAAAACCTTCGTGCGGCCATCATCCATCTCGACGGGAATTGAAACCTCGATAATCCGATCGGGCGTCTTCAGTCGCTCCACGAGCGCACGCGGAACCTTCGCGCGCGCTGCTGCTTTCTCAAGCTCCGCGAGTGCCTGCTCCCACGGGTTGTTTTGCATCGGCAGCATTCTACCGTATCTCTTCACCCTTCTCACGCAAATAAATCAAAAACTGATTCGCAAAATGCAGCATGCGCTTGAAGGGCGTCTCGATGATGAAATCGAGGATGAGCACGAATACGTTGATGGAAGAGAAGGTGCGCGAGAGCCACTCGCCTGCTCGCACTATTGGCACAGCAAGCACGCCGAGGATGATCGCGATCGTTCCCTGCTCGCGCACGAGCTTCCAACGACGCGCTCTGTAGCGAATGCGAAAAGCAAAATAGGAAACGAGCGCGAGGAAGAAGAGGAAAAGGCCGATCGAAACAGGATTGAACTTAAGAAGCTGCAACATACCAATGATACCGCCAAAGACCATGATGAAGAGGACGAGGTAAGCGAAACTAAAAGCAACCGTGAACCCAGTATACGCGCTCTTTAGGCGCACTGCTCGCGCTCTCCCCTCGTAGAGAACACCATGCAAACCATCGATAATGGCGTTTGTGTTTGCCTCGTCCAAGGCACCTGCGCGGCGCGTGAGCGCAAACAAGAAAAGCGGGTGAAAAAGCACGTTCACCGTAAGCGGGAAGTAATGAATCCCGCCGAGCATAAAAATCTCATACGGGAGCTCCGCAATGACTGCCACTACCATCTTTGTAATGAAAAGGTACGCAACAGCGCGAATGCCACTCTTTTGGATCCGCTCGTTCTCCTGCTCGTACGTTTCCTCTAGAAAATCACGCGTGAACTGGTCGAGCTTCGTCGGAGTATCGAGGATGTGTGATGCGCCGCCACGTTCCCTCTCAAGCACGCGGCGGATGATACGGAAGTAAATCGCCTCATTCTTTATCTTGGGCGCCATGCGCCACTGCAGATGACCTTTCACCGCCGCGCGGATGTTTGCGATGATCGAGGGCAGCTTCTGCGCGACCTCCTGCAAATTCGCGCCGTTTCCCCACTCCGGCACGTAGAGAAGCCAGAGCGCATAGGAGAGGCGCTCATCATCTGCCCCGAGGAGCGCGCGCCACGCGGCACAGTAGAGTTGCGCATTCACCTCTTCTTCCGAATAGCCATACGCGCTCGCGCGACCCTTGAGACTCTTGTAGAGCGCCTCTGCGCTCTCATGGTCGATCGCGTACTCGATCGGCGAGAGATGCGCGTCTATCTCTGTGGCGGCAAAGCTGATGAGACGTCTTCCCGCAGAACCGTTCACGCGCGCGAGGCGTGAAAGCTCGAGGTACTTCGCAATGATCCCATCGATATCCCGCGCCATTTCCTCGGTCGCAAGTTCCTTCGGGATATACGTGCCATCAACCAACTCCTGCAAGAGCACGAGTCCACTCTCGGCTTGTTGTTCGATAAATACGCGACGCTTGAGGATGCGCTCGAGCGCCGCGCGGCGAATGGTGTGTTCCTCGCGATAGTCGATCAGGTAGCGAAGTTTCTCGTAGAGCGATGCAGCTTTCCCAACGATCGTCGAGAGCTCAAGCACCTCGCCGCGCGGAGCCCTAACATGGGCTTCCTCGGCAGCCTGCACCTTAGCAACCAGCTCCCGAACGGGCTCCGATAGCATATAGGAATGCATTGTATCCGTTGTGGACTCCATACGCGAGCATTTTCCCCACCCATGATTGATTTACGAAATCAATCATTTACGCTGGAAGAATGGAGCTGTACCATGTGTTAAACAGGGGCGTCGACAAAAGATCTATCTTTCTCGACAGTAGCGATTACGCCCGCTTCGTCCACGATCTCTATGAATTCAACGATACTAAACCTGCGCTTAACATCGGGCGTGAGTTGGTTAAGCTGCGTACTCCCCTCGAAGTGCCCATGATTGATTTACGAAATCAATCATCGGCTCGCAAGCGGATAGTCGATATTCACGGGTGGTGTCTTATGGGGAATCACTATCACCTGCTCCTCTCCGAAAGGATAGAAGGCGGACTCACACGATTCATTCGGAAGCTGAACGTGGGTTATGCCAACTACTTCAACGAGCGATATAAACACTCGGGCGCCCTTTTTCAAGGTCGGACGAAAAAAGTGCACATACAGACCGACGCGCACTATTTGTATATTCTGCACTATATTCATCTCAACCCACTAGACTTTCTCCAGAGTGCTCGGAAGTGGCGCGATGGCCACATCGACAACGCAGGCGCCGCGCGCACTCATTTGGAA
>CAYRQI010000014.1:4392-8509 GCA_964426425.1 uncultured Candidatus Saccharibacteria bacterium
CATTTGGAAAAGTATCGCTGGAGCAGCTACAACGACTATTGTGGCAGAAAGAATTTCCCATCCATTCTTACTACTGATTTGTTCGCTGACTCCCCCGAGAAGATCGAGCGTGAGATGCTGACGTTCTTGCAGAGCATGAAAAAACATCCTTTGGCCGATTATAAACTCGAATAAGTGCCAAGATTGACTTTCCATGATTGATTTACGAAATCAATCATGAGGACCAATCATGATGATCCACGCGAGCGAGAGCAACCGCAGCGATTCTCGTTACACGACTAAATCAACCATGCTCGACATTAATTCATTAGCATCAGATTAACTACGATACCAAGCCTTTTTTGAATGCGAGCTCGGCATTTAGGATGCCGCCGCCGGCTGCGCCGCGGACGGTATTGTGCGAAAGAGCGACAAATTTGAAGTCGAAAACAGTATCCTCTCGTAAGCGGCCGACTGTGACGGCCATACCTTTGTCGGTGTCCCTGTCCTTCTTCGGCTGCGGTCGATTGGGCTCGTCGCGATAGATAATGGGCTGTTCCGGGGCGAATGGCAAATGAAGCGTTTGTGGTTCGCCGCGAAAATTTCTCCAAATCTCGAGAATCATCTCTCTCGTCGGTTTCTTCTTCCCAAAAAGCATGTTGACGCACGCCGTGTGCCCGTCGGAAACCGGTACGCGATTACAATGCGATGAAATGACGAGTCCCTCGTACGGTTTGAACTTGCCCGATCTCACTTCCCCAAGAATTTTCATCGGTTCGTTTTCCGTCTTTTCTTCTTCCCCAGAGATGAGAGGAACGATGTTGTCTATCATGTCCCAGCTCGCAACGCCGGGATAGCCGGCGCCCGAGACCGCCTGCATAGTCGTAATGACTAGTTTCTCAACTGGGTAGTCAACTTCCATGAGCGCATAGATGGGCGTAAGGTAGCTCTGGAGAGAACAGTTGGGCTTCACGACGATGAACCCCTTGTCCCATCCGTTCGCTTTCTGTTGAGCCGGAATGATATCCAAATGGTGCGGATTGATCTCGGCAATGAGCATCGGGATGTTCTCGGTACCGCGATGCGCGGAGGCGTTGGAAAACACGGGCATTCCGGCAGCGGCGTAGTCGCTCTCGTACTTCCGGATGAGATCTTTCTCCGGCATCTCGAATGCCGAGAATACGAACGAGCATTGCTTTGCGGCCCGCGTGACATCGCTTACATCTTCGACGATGAGATTCGCGACCCTCGGCGGCACGCGCTCCCCCACGAGCCAGCCATTTTTCAAAGCATCTTTGTATTTCTTACCCGCCGACTGTGGCGAGGCAGCAACGTAGCTAACCTCAAACCACGGATGGTTTTCAAGAAGCTGAATATATTTCTGACCGACCATTCCGGTCGCGCCGAGTATCCCGACAGGAATCTTCCTCATCCCGTCAGAAATAGCCCGCCCTGAAGGCCCTTCGAGCGCGCGAGCGCAGGCGCGATTTCTAACGGGATTCATTTCTTCACCTTACCTGAAAAATAGATGTTGTGAAGTATTTTTAACGCTTTTTCGGCGTCGCGATCACGGACGACAAACGTGAGAGAGACGCCGGAAGCAGCTTGCGATATAAGCTCAACCTCGATACCGCGCTTCCCGAGCACCGTGAACATCCCGCCCGCAACACCCGCGGCGTTCACGCTGCCACCGACAGCGCAGACAATCGCCTTGCCGCGCTCGACGTGGACGTCGCCGTACGTTTTGAGCTCTTGTACAATTTCCGTGAGGTGCTTCTCGTTGTCGAGCGTAAGAGAAACCCCCGCAACCGAAGTTGCAACAAGGTCGATACTTGTGCGATACTCGTCGAACACTTCAAAGATGCGTGCCATAAGACCATTCGAATCGAAAAACTCCGGCGATTGCAAGTGGACAACAATGACCGGTCGTTTGAAGGTGAGCGCCTCCACCGTACGACTCAAGCTTCGGCGCTCCGCAAAACCCGAAACGATGGTCGTGCCCTTGTCCTGCGGCCGAAAAGTGTTCAAGACGCGCACGGGAATTCCCTCGCGCATCGCCGGCAGAATCGTCTTCGGGTGCAAGACTTTCGCACCGAAATAGGCGAGCTCTCCAGCTTCTTCGAACGCAAGCTCTGGCACAACTTTGGCGCCTCTCACCAGCCGCGGATCGGCGGTGTAAATACCGGAAACGTCTGTCCATATCTCTATATCGCTCGCCCCGAGCGCCGCGCCGAAGATTGCCGCGCTGTAATCGCTCCCGCCGCGGCCGAGCGTAGTCGTCTTTTTCTCCGGCGTTGCGCCAATGTAACCTGTCACAATTTGCAACGTTTTGTGCGCACGGAAATATTTTCTAATGTTCGCGTTAGTCACCTTGAAATCTACCGACGCCGAACCGAAATGAGAATTGGTCGTCACGACCTTGCGCGCATTGAGGTACTCGCATGGCACACCTCTGTCATTCAGCACTTCAGTGAGGAGATGAGCCGAGAGTCGCTCGCCATAGCTTGCGACATAGTCAAGAGCCTGCGGCGAAAGATCGCGCACGAGCGCAACGCCCGTGACAGCCTCGTTGAGATAGCGGAACGTTTTTCGCAAGACCTCTTCCGCATGAGCGCGGCCGCGCGGACTCACGAGCTTCGTTGCCGCCTCCAGATGCCGTTGCTCAAGATCCTCGATCATCTTTTTGTACGAGACGCCTTTGCGCGCGGCCGCGCGCGCAATCTCGATGAGCCGGTCGGTAACACCGCTCATTGCGGAGACGACGACTGCGACAACACGCGCGCTTCCTTTGGTCCGCTTGCTGGCAGATCGGATAATGGAGATTACCCGCTCGATCGTCTCGCTAGAGCCCATCGACGTCCCGCCGAATTTGAGAACTTTCACTGCGTGCCGCGCCATTGAGCGCACGCTACCAAGCGTGAAATTTCGTGTCAAACGCGCAAATTTCAAACATAGTACCCTACGACTTATATTTGATGGAGCAGCCAAGTGAAGGGTTGAACCATGGTTCGACAAGCTCACCGTGGAGAAGTTTTTGAATGTTCTCGCGCATCGTAAATTCCTGCGCCATATCGCCGGGCTCTAGCGCGTCCGAAATGCGACCGTGGAATACGAGTTTCCTGCTCGCATCAAACAGAAAGGGGTCAGGCGTGCATGTCGCGCCATACGCTTTCGCAACAGCGCCGTCTTCATCCATGAGATATGGAAAGGCCATCTTCCATTCTTTGGCGAATGTTCGCATGTTTTCCATTCCCTCGCCGGGATAGGCGGGATCGCTCGAATTGATGCCAACAAACGCAATGTCGTTAGCAAACTCCTTGTGCAGCGCAATGACTTCTTCCATGCGTGCCTTCACGTACGGGCAATGGTTGCACATGAAAATCACGAGGAGTCCTTTCGTTCCGCGAACGTCCTTGGGCGAACATGTTTTGCCATCGACGCCCGGCAGCGCAAAATCCGGCGCCGTGTCGCCTTTTTTCAGTTGTATCCGCGATTCCATCTTCACCATCTCTCTATAATACCTCTACACCTCTCCTGATACATCGAACAGTTCTCTGTGGGTAGGGGTTTTCATATTCGGGCTGGGGGGGATGGATTCGAACCATCATACACAGCTCCAAAGGCTGTTGTCCTACCATTAGACGACCCCCCAATATCTGTAACGATAGCAGGAGGGATGGTTCAATACAACGCGATAGAAGAAACAGTTGTTTTGGAAAACATTGACTCTTGAGAATGAGGATACCGATCGCGGCTCTCATTGGGCACTACTTGAACCGCAAATATCAACGATCGCGAGTTCGAGAGGCAGGTGCGGCAGCGCGGCGTAGGCCATTGTGCTGTAGGCCTCGAGAATGCTCTTGAGCGTATCGGAATTCACGCCGCGCTCTTTCACGAGTGATTTCGCGAGCGCGAGATCGCTTTCCGACAGTTCTTTCGAGAAAGATTCGGCGAGCTCTGGCGCGTAGCGCATGAGGAGCACGACGCGCAAACGATGGATGAGGAGCTTTGCGAGCGTGCGCGCGTCCATGTTTTCTGAAACCACCGTACCTATTGCGCGAAGCGCGGAATTTGCATCCTTCTTTGCGATTGCCTCGAGAAGCGCTCGGACGAGCTCCCCACGCGGAGCGCCCGACAC
>CAYRQI010000014.1:8519-18465 GCA_964426425.1 uncultured Candidatus Saccharibacteria bacterium
CAGCCTCGACCTCCGCGACCTCAACCTTCTTATTGTCCGAAACGGAAAGTATCTTCTGCAATATGCCGAGCGCGTCGCGGAACGAACCTTCGGCGAGAAGCGCTACGAGCTCTGCGGCAGAGCGCTCAAGCGTAAACCCTTCTTTGTTCGCTACCTCCGCGACGACCTCTGCGAGCATTTCGCGCGTCGGCTGTTTAAACGAATAGATCTCGCAACGGGATTGGATGGTCTCCGGCACCTTATCACGCTCGGTCGTCGCGAGAACAAAGATCGCGTGCGCGGGCGGCTCTTCGAGCGTTTTCAAAAAAGCGTTCCATGCGTCTTTTGTAAGCATGTGCGCCTCGTCGATAATGTAGAACTTATAGGGAGACTCAAAAGGCATCGCGTAAACACCCTCACGAAGCTGCCTGATGTCGTCAATTCCACGGTTCGATGCCGCGTCGATCTCATACAAATCCTTCGACGAGACACCAAGCTCTTTTGCCAAGATCCGCGCGACACTCGTCTTCCCCGTCCCCCGGCTTCCCGCAAAAAGATACGCGTGCGCGACCTTTTTGTTCTGTATCGCCTTCTCGAGCGTATTCGTCACCTGCGGCTGTCCGCGCACCTCCCTAAACGACTGTGGCCGATATGCGCGATAAAGCACCCCTTCCCTCCGGACTGACTTCGTCATAGTTTCCCATTGTGCCACAGACGCACTCTCAAGAACACGGCCAATCCACGCTCTTCAGAATCGGCAGAACATCATGCTGAAGCTTGGCTACCTGTTTCGCATTTCAGTACTATACTGTCAGGAATGAAGAACATCGACAAAAAACGTCCTTTGTTCCGCGCGGCATCTGTGCTCGACAGGTACTTGAAACAATCTGCCGCATGGAAGCATATGTCTGATGAACAGCGCAAAGTCATTGAGCGCTACATGAGAATGCATGAATATCTGACCGCGCGAGCAAGAAGAAACGATCTGAAGCAAGAAGGAGTGGAAACGCGTATCATTCCCACCGCGCAGATTTTTCTCTTCAGAAACAGCGCGAGAGGGGTTGAGGTCTTTCTTGGAAAAAGAACTGCGGGAAAGTTTCAAGGCCAGTGGAGCGCTCCCGGGGGGAAAAAGGGCGTTGGAGAAACCTTCGAGGATGCAGCCTTGAGAGAGTTGCGCGAAGAAACCGGCCTCATCATTCAACGCGCAGATCTTGTGCCCATCGGCAACCATATTGCGCAAATGACCGGCGAAACGGAAGGGAAACGGACAAACTATGAGTATAGAACGAGAGCCTATGTCGTCTGGGCCGGAGACCTGAAGCTAGAAAACAAGTCACCCGATGAACACACGGTCATGGAGTGGAAGCCGGTCTCCGAAGCGCTGCGCATGCATGCGGAAGCGCTCAAAAACGCGACCGGGAATACCATAACCCCCAGAGAGCTTGGGATCATCATAGAATTCGGAGAATACCGGAACGTTGAAGAAGCTGCCAAAATCAAGGCGCCTCCGAAGAAGAATATCTGACTCGATTGCGGAACCCCGAATTACAAGCTGGTTCCAGTCCAATGTTACAATTCAGCCATGCCAGAAAAGAGAGAACGCATACAGTCCCACATTCCTTACCCAGAACTTTATGCCCCGGAAGCAGTAGACTTTGAACTCACAAAAGAAATACTGGGTGTAGCTGATGACTCGCCACGACCTTCCTATGTCACCGCGATCGATCTTCGCAGAACCCCGCGCCGATTAACGGACGACGAGATCTTGAAGGCCGTTTCCCGGCATCTCGGCGTCGCGAAAGATATTTTCAATGCTGATCCTAAGAACAACATTCAAGAAGCCGAGCGGGAAAAAGTTTTTTTTAAGATCAATACAGCGCTTGAAGAAGCGAATAAGTACATTGAGAATGTCCTCGAGCTCCGAGCGCCCCACGTCCGGGTTGGGAGCACAAAAGATGTCATCAATCTGGTGCGGCAAACATCGCGATACAGTGAGACGTATCACAAAGGACTGGAGACCCATGCGGCATATTGCGCGCTTGTCTCCGTCGGGCTTGCCGTCTTCGAATTGCAGAAAAAAGAAGCGCACTCGCTCGCCTCCGAGATGGCCTACGTGGAAAGTATTTTTACACAGCCGATAGAAGCAAATGCGATGAATCCTTTGTTTTACACGTATTACGCTGGTTCCGTTTCAGATTCAACGAGTGTGACCGTCAACGGGATAATCCCCCAATGCCGGGCGCGCCTCTCGATGAGAGATAAATCCCCAGAGAGCCAGATCACGAAATACCTGATGAAACCGGAAACGAGCGCCGAGACCGCGCTGAAAGATGCCATTGGTTTGCGGGTTGAGTTGAAAAAAGATCGCGTTGATGAGGTGCTCGTACGAGTTCTGAATTATATACAAGAGCATCTTCGCGCATTCGACATTCAGGTCGAAGATCGGAACCTGCTCGGCACCAAGGGGCTCGACGATTTCAAAAAAAGAAAGTCGAAGGAGGTTTCGAATGCGAAGAAGATAGCGGTTGAGACCGACACGAGCCCGCTTTCCGCGGACAGTTTCCACGCGATAAAAATCACGGCGAGAATCAAAATACCGCGAAATGCCTCTCCCGCGCTTATAGACAGACCGATTGAGATCCAGTTCGTCGAACCGGAAAACAAGAATGAGAGCGGGCTGTCGAGCCATGCCGTGTATGAGCTCAAAAAACACATCACGGTAATGACCCGCCTCTTTGGTGGATGCAGCGAGCGGTGGCTGAAACTGCGGGCGGAACAGATCGCCAAAGCCGAGGGGTACAATCGCCAATTTGTTCACAACACCATACAGGGATTGCAGGACGTCGGTTTCTTGATGCGTATGCCAAACGTGCCGCACAAAACGATATATGCGGCGACGGACGTGTATCGACGATGGTTGAGAGTGGATGGGCTGATCACCGATCCGGCGATCCGCCACCGGGTACTGCACACACTCGGCAGTGAATAGCCGTATTATTGTTGCTGCGCCTGGTCTTCTCCCTTGAGTTTGTAGTACACGCGATTGCCGAAACGAAGGTCGATGTACTCGATCTCGCCCCCTCTGCCATGTAGAGCTTCTGATGCGAGGATAAGTTCGAGATTCTTTACGAGCAAGCCGACGTCGGCGCCGAATGTTGCGTGAATTTTGAAACCTTGCGACAACTTCACCGAGAAATCCTGCTCTCCCTCGAGCGATATTCTTTCAGCCGACATGCCGGCCTGTCCCAAGCGCTCAAGAAGTGTAAGCACCCCGGCGAATCGTCCCGGCAGATACATCTGTCCGATCGGAGAAGAACCGCTCATGATTGCGCCTTCGAATACGTAGGCGGTTCCAAAACGGGGCGTTGTCGAGGCGGGAGCAAACACAAATCCACTCGAATCCATCGCATAGCAGGACATATCAGAGGCGCACCACCGAGCGAATGGTTTTCGTTCGGTGATCAAAACGGTGATCGCGTTGCCTAGAAGCGATTCGCGCGAGATTCTTGCGCTCTCGACACGAGGAAAGAATTCCTTGAGCGCTGTCTCTATCCCAACACGAGGATAGACAAAGATGTTGCTCTCCGAAAAAAAACCGGGCGAACCATCCCAGAGCTTCGTTGCGACAAACGCCTTCACGAGCGCGGGCCGCACTCCGTTTACGCCGCTCACCTCAATGCGCTCGATGGAAAACTGCGGCAGGTACGAAAGTGCGCTCACACCGTACGCGGCGGCTGCTATGAAAACCACAAATACAAGGAGAGTGATGGCGCGCGTGGGCCTGCGGCGCACGCGCAGAGCTTCACGCTTCGGCGCCTCGCGGAATGAAAGCGGACGCATCGAAATGCCCGGCTTGCGTTTCCGTAAATCAACTATTCGTCGAGATGACATCCTTGCCCATGTAGCCCCGTAATGCTCCGGGAATCGAAATCGAACCATCGGCACGCTGATTGTTTTCGACAATCTGTGTGAGGATGCGCGGAGTCGCGAGTGCAGTGTTGTTCAAAGAGTGCACATAGCGCAAGGTTCCATCGTCGTCGCGATACCGAATGTTTAAGCGGCGTGTCTGGAAATCATGGAAGTATGAAGAAGAATGCGTTTCGCGGTACTTTCTCTCGCTCGGCATCCATGCCTCGATATCGTATTTTTTAACTTGTCCGAGCCCCAAGTCGGCTCCACAGTTGATGACGACACGGTAGGGCAATTGCAGTTCCTGAAGAAGCCGCTCGGCATTTTCGGTGATTTCTTCATGCAATCGAACAGATTCCTCATGCTTCGCCTCGCACAGCACGACCTGCTCATACTTCACAAACTCGTGGATGCGAAAAATTCCTTTCGTATCTTTGCCGTGGCTCCCCGCCTCACGACGAAAACACGGAGAGAAAGAGAAAAACTTGAGCGGCAAATCTTTCTTTTCCAAGATCTCGTCCATATAGTAGCCCATCGTCGCGACTTCCGCCGTGCCCGCGAGATAGTCTCCATCTTGCGTCTTGTAGAGGTCCTCTTCGCTCTGCGGGAGATAGCCCGTGCCGACGAAACTCTCCCGACGAACAAGCGAGGGGACGATCATCGACGTAAATCCCCTATTGGCAAATCTATCCTGCACAAATCGCTCCAAAGCCCACACGAGGCGAGCGCCATCGTTCTTGAGGAAGTAACCGCGGAAGCCGGCGACCTTGGTACCCCGCTCGTAATCGGCCATGTCGTGCATGAGAAGAAGGTCGGTGTGGCTCTTTGGCTCGAAATTGAATTCTGGTTTCTCGCCCCATGCTCGGACTTCTCTATTGTCAGCATCGGACTCGCCTTCCGGGACCGACACATCCGGCACATTGGGCACCTGCACCATGAGCGCTCGCCACTCCTTGAGAATATCCTGCATGGACTCTTCTTCGAGCCGCAACGTCTCCTTAACCTCCTGCATTCGGGCGATGATTGCCTGTTTTTCCGACGCATCCTTTGCGGAGGCAATTGCGTCTGACGCAGCGTTCTGCTCGGCGCGTTTCTCATCGATCTTCGCCTGCAGCTCGCGACGCTTGTCATCGAGCGCAATCAACGCGTTGAGATCTATCTGAATATGTTTCTTCTGCGCGCCCGCAGCGACAATATCCTTATTTTCTCGTATAAACTTGATATCCAACATGTTAGGATGATAGCATTGTGAACGACGAGCTCAAACTGCTTTCCCCTGCCGAATTCCCGATGCTCTTGCGGCACATTCCCGACGCCCCAAAACAATTGTACATCCGTGGCACACTTCCGAGCGAGAATCTCTCGTGGCTTTGCGTCGTCGGCAGCCGCGCGCTCACTTCGTATGGGCTCGCCGTGTGCAAACATCTCATCAAAAACCTTCGCGGTTACCCCATCGTTATCGTAAGCGGGCTAGCGTATGGAGCAGACGCAGCTGCTCACCGAGCGGCCCTTGAAGTCGGGCTTCCCGCTGTTGTAGTGCCGGGAAGCGGCCTTGATTGGGACGTTCTGTACCCAAGAGCACATGTCGGCCTCGCGCGCGAGATCCTCAAAGCAGGGGGCGCACTTCTTTCGGAGTTCGAGCCAGAAACAAAAGCGGCAGACTGGACGTTCCCAAGACGAAACAGGATCATGGCGGGGCTTTGTCATGCGACCTTGATCGTCGAGGCAAAAGAGCTCTCGGGCTCACTCATCACTGCGCGGCTCACCGTAGAGTATAATCGCGAGCTACTCGTAGTCCCCGGTTCTATTTTTAGTGAGGAGAGCAAAGGAACGCATCAATTTTTGCGCCTCGGCGCAACTGCAGTGACAAGCGCGGACGATATCCTGGTCGCGCTGGGAGTAGCAAAGCGCGAAATGCCTGAAACCCTTGCCTCGCTGCGCGGTGATCTTTCGGAAGAAGAGCAACGGGTCATCGAGATCATCAAATCTCCCCTTTCGCGCGACGAGCTTATTGAAGCGCTACAGCTTCCTATTACGGAAGTAAACATCCTTCTCTCGACCATGGAAATAAAAGGCCTTATCATAGAAGAGCTAGGTGTCATTCGCATCCGATGAAATGAAAATCTACTCTTGGAACATATTTTTCCGCAACGGAAAGCTGAAGCGGGCACTCGAATTCATCGAGAATCTCGATTTCGACGTGCTGTGTTTGCAGGAAGTGCCGGAGGAATTTCTTTACCAGCTTCAGAAACTGCCAGTACACATCGCCTTTGCACCCGACGTTGACCGCATATATCCAGAGCGGATCGAGCGGAACTATCTCGTTATCTTAAGTCGAAGCAACATTGTCTCTCACAGCGCCTTTGCTCTCGAGCTCCCGCATATGCCGCTTCGCACGCGATTTTTTGTGCATGCAATGCACGTCTTGCATTGGACACGCACAGCGAACCGTCACGGATTTTATGCCGATATCGCGATGGAAGAATCACACCAACCATTACGGGTGTTTTGCCTTCACCTGACGCTCGCGCATCCACAAGCGCGCCGCCGTGAATTCGAAACGGCAATGCGCGAATATGACTCCAGCATTCCGACCCTCGTTTGCGGCGACTTCAACATCCTCGATACGCCGTTCGTCGCACCCTTCAACTGGCTTCTCGGCGGACGTTTGAGTGATGCGATTCGCTATCAACGCGAACGGCACGAATTCGAACAGCGAATTGCCGAACTGGACCTCGTAAACCCCCTGAAGGGCAAACGGACACATGTGATTAGCAGACAGCTGGACCACATCCTTATTTCGAAGCATCTTTCTGTAGAATCGGCGTGCGTTGTGGGAGAACGTCACGGCTCTGATCATTACCCTATCAACGTTAAAATCAATACTGGAAAACTGTCGGTGACGCATCGACAGATCGTTGAGAGTCACATCAATTGAATAAGCCTTGCGACCTGCTCTCATTTGACATGTGATAGGCTTTTGGCATATCACTGTCGTTCAATATGAAATTGGTTATCGTCGAATCGCCAGCGAAGGCAAAAACAATTGAGAAGTATCTCGGCGAGGGTTTTACCGTACGCGCGAGCATCGGACACATTCGCGACTTGCCTAAGTCGAACAAAGACGCTGTCGACATCGCGGGCGGATTCGTGCCGCGCTACCAAGTGGTGAAGGAGAAGCAGCATGTTATTAACGCCTTACAAAAAGAAGCTGAAAAGGCAGACGAGGTGATCCTCGCGACAGACCCCGACCGCGAGGGCGAAGCGATCGCATGGCACCTTTCGGAAACCATCGGCCTTACGGAGCCGAAACGCATTGTTTTTAATGAGATTACCGAACACGCAGTACAAGAAGCACTGAAGCATCCGCGTGGTATAGACGACGAGCTCGTAAAAGCCCAGGAAGCCCGCCGGGTGCTGGATCGGTTGTTCGGCTACGACCTTTCAGGACTGATCTGGAAAAAAGTGAGGTATGGTTTGTCTGCTGGACGGGTACAGTCTCCTGCACTTCGCATTCTCATGGAACGCGAGCGTGAAATCCGCGCTTTCGTGCCTGAAAAATTCTGGGTCGTATCAGTAGATCTCAAGACAAAGACAGGCGCACAATTCACCGCGGTCTGTGTCGAGGAACCAAAAACTGCAAATGCGGCAGAGAAGATCGTAGAGGCCGCGAAAGCTGGTGCGTGGCATGTGATACACGTGGGAGAAGCCGAGCAAGCGCGAAGTCCCCGCGCGCCTTTTACCACTTCGACCCTCCAACAAGTAGCTTCGACGCGGCTTGGATTCTCACCTTCCCGCACAATGCGCGCGGCCCAAAAACTCTACGAAGGAGGGCACATCACCTACATGCGCACCGACAGCCCGAATCTCGCAAAAGAAGCGCAGGCCATGCTCGTCGCGACCGTTCGCGAAGAATTCGGACAAACGTACGTTTATCCTCGCACCTACAAGACGAAAGCAAAAACAGCCCAAGAAGCTCACGAGGCCATACGCCCGACACACGCAAGGAAACATTCTGCCGGCAGCACTGATGATCAAAAAAAGCTGTATGCACTCATACGAACTCGCGCGCTCGCGTCACAAATGGCAGATGCAAAAATTATGCGCACAAAAATCACTACTACTATTCGCGACAGGCATATTCCGGATTTCATTGCGACAGGGTCGCGGGTAGTATTCGACGGATGGTTGAAAGCGGACACAGCCGCGCGCGGCGAGGATGTAGAGCTCCCCAATGTTAATCAAGGCGATACTTTGACTCTGGTGCAAGCGCACTCGGAAGGAAAAGAGACACAGCCACCGCCGCGTTATTCCGAGGCCGGCCTCGTGAAGGAGCTTGAAAAACGAGGCATCGGTCGCCCCTCTACCTACGCGACCATCATTTCGACTCTAGAGACTCGAGGCTACGTAGACAAGCAAGGCCGTACGCTTGTCCCCACGCACACGGGTGACGTGGTTTCGACGTTCCTTGAGGAACATTTCAAGGAGTACATAAGCGATACGTTCACTGCAGAAATGGAGGATGAGCTTGACGAAATAGCCGATGGAAAGCGAGGGTATGAAAAAACGCTGAAGGATTTCTACACGCCGTTCAATAAAGCCGTGAAAAGCAAAGGAGAAATTGAAAAACTCACCAACATGGGCGACGCGCCGGCAGAATTTCTCTGCCCTCTATGCGGCGGCCCTATGGTCTACAAGCTCTCGCGGAGTGGCCGCTTCATGAGCTGCAAGCGCTTCCCCGATTGTCTCGGCGCGCGCAAAGAAAATGGGAGTGAAATCGCGCCACCCAAAGAAATTGGTGAGCCCTGCCCGCAATGCGGTTCGACAAGCTCGCCGCAAGCAAAGAACGGTAAACCAGGACAACTCATCGAACGAGAAGGCCGCTTCGGCCGCTTCATCGCCTGCTCGAATTACCCGAAGTGTAAATTCGTCAAGAAGGATCCTGCCGAAGAGGAACGCTCCAAAACAGGCGTCGCGTGCCCGGTATGTACATCCGCCAGTCGGCAGAACGGTGAGCTGGTGGAACGCCGCGGGCGCTTTGGCGTTTTCTACTCATGCTCTAACTATCCCGAATGCAAAAACATCACCAAGGCCCGACCGACCGGAAAGATTTGCACACTCTGCGGAAGCTTAATGATGGAGGGTACAAAGACGATTCCGGAGCGCTGTTCTAGCAAATCCTGCCCAAACCACAATCCACACAAGAAGAAATAGAGTCGCCGGCAGGCGGGAGGCCAGCCGGCGACAAAGGGTTGGGCGGGAGCGGTGGTTTACCCTGTCGGCCCGCCGCAGACGGGACACGGCGTCCCGCCGTCGAACGGCGAACGCTGGGTCACCATCCCACCGCACTCAAGCCTAAGACACTTAAGTGGAAGCAGAGACGGAGACTCAACATTCTGCGCTCGCGGCAGAAGCCACATCCGTGGCAACGGTTGACAAATCGACGGCCGCCATACTCCTGCGCGATCTTGCTTTAGCATTTTGCAACCCTCCAACGGAAGCAGGCTAATCCTGAATCCGTTGCGCGCATAGTGCCGAGCGTGCGCCATTTGTCAATTTTCTATCTGCAAAAAGTGCCGTTGTGCTATAAATGATGCATATGGCAGAGGCACGTCTACTCTCTGACATACTCGCCGCGATGTCGAGCAAAAACGACGCCGACATCGCGTTTGTGACAAAAGCGTACGAATTTGCGAAAGAAGGACATAAGGAGCAAAAGCGTTTCTCGGGAGATTCGTACTTCGTGCATCCGGCAGAAGTTGGCTACCTTCTAGCAGATGCAGGCATGGACGCACAGACCATCGCCGCCGGCCTCTTACACGACACGATTGAAGACGCGGGAATAAAACCCAGGATCATCGAGGAGCAGTTCGGCTCCGAAGTACTCTCGCTTGTACAAGGCGTGACGAAGCTTGGTACGCTCCGCTATCGCGGCCTCGAGCGGCACACCGAATCTTTGCGAAAACTCTTTGCCGCGACGGCGAAAGACATCCGCGTACTCATCATCAAATTGATGGATCGTCTGCACAACGCGCGTACGCTCGAGCACATTCCGCGC
>CAYRQI010000015.1:0-4670 GCA_964426425.1 uncultured Candidatus Saccharibacteria bacterium
TAGCTATCGTCTGCACTGTTATACTTTTGAGACCATGGTCTCAAAAGTATAACAGGACTAGAAAATCAGGGCGAGAAAGAAGAGTGCAATTGCGATGCGATAGATACCAAAGGGAATGAACGAGTGTGTTCGTATGTATGAGAGGAGAAATTTTATTGCGAGCAGTGCAACGATGAACGATGTTGCAAATCCGATCGCGAGTGAGAGAACATCGGCGCTTGAGAAAGAGTTGGCGCTCTTGAGAAGGTCGTAGCCTGTTGCTGCGGCCATTGTCGGCACGGCAAGCAGGAATGAGAACTCGACAATTGCTACACGTCGCACGCCGAGAGCCAGTCCTCCCACGATCGTGGCAGCGGATCGCGAGACGCCGGGCACGATGGCGACAGCTTGGAAGAGGCCTATGAGCAGAGATTGTTTGTACGAAATCTCGGCGGATGTTGCTGCACCTGCGGATTCTTTATGCAACAGCTCAAAAACGATGAGCGCGATACCACCGAGAAGGAGCGCCCATAGCACGACGGTTTCGCTTCCGAGCAGGTACGATTTTACGAATGGGTATACAGCAAAACCGATGATGCCTGTCGGGACGAAGCCGAGCGCAAGGCGCTTCAAAATTTCAACTTTTAGGAAGGATTTCCAGCAGAGGACGACAACCGAAAGAATCGCGCCGAGCTGGATCG
Organism: uncultured Candidatus Saccharibacteria bacterium; assembly: GCA_964426425.1. Lineage (GTDB taxonomy): Bacteria > Patescibacteriota > Minisyncoccia > Phycocordibacterales > UBA2100 > UBA10103. The sequence continues at coordinate 681 of CAYRQI010000015.1, forward strand.
CGATTTCAAACGTCTTAAGAAAGTCAGAGTCGGGAACGTGCAACAGCTTGCTCGCGAGAATGAGATGCCCTGTCGAGGAAATCGGCAAGAACTCTGTTACTCCCTCAGTGATCCCGAGGACGAAACTCTCAAGAATTCCCATTGCGAACTATTGTCGCATACTTCCACCCGAGCCACACGCACGCGGTGCCGAGCGCGACGCCTGCGAGCATGTCGCTTGCATAGTGGACGCCAAGATACATTCTGCTGAAAGAGATGAGTAGTGCGACGCCGACGAACGTGAATAGTGCGATATATCGCGCTGTTTGATGTCTAACAAGCCGCCACGCGAGGAGTGCGAGGAATCCGTAGAGACCAACAGATAGCGCCGCGTGGGCGCTCGGAAATGAATGCCAGCTCTCAAGGTATGCCTGAAGTTCAACGGGAGGCCGTGCACGCTCAATAAGTCCCTTCAGGATAAGTATCATGATCCCCGCTGAAGCAACAGAAACCAAAAGGCCGACGGCGTATGCATACATCCGTCGGTGAACGAGCATAAGCGCGATGCAGGCAGCGACTGCATAAATGATCCATGCGCTGCCAAGCGTGGTTGCCCACATGAATGCCTGCACGAGGTTCGGATCCCGCGCTGCGTAGAGCGCTTCGAGCACCCGCGTGTCGAGTGCGGTAAGCGACTCCATCATGCAAATTCAAGAAGGTAGGGAAGGAAAATAATCGCACCAACGACGACCGAGGCAAGGGAAGCAATGAACACGGCTGCGGCGGAGAGGTCCTTGATCTTGCCGATGTGCGGATCGGGATCGGTGTGGAACTTGTCGCATAGCTCCTCAAGCGCAGTGTTAAATGCCTCGGCGGCGAGCACGAATCCGATCGCGAGAACGATCATCGTCCATTCGATAGGCGATAGTGAAAAGAACCACCCAAGCAGCAGGGCAAGAACCATGGCACCCGCTTGGATCTTAAAACTTAATTCTTCCTCCCATGCGATCCGTATGCCGCTCAGCGCATAGCGGACGTTGTGGATTTTTTTCCGCAGCTCCATCACGTCTTATTATATACGGCTTTGGCGACATGGAGCACAAATGATAACCTTGTGTTCACATGCTAATGCAGGCCCTTATTGCCTCGCTTTTTGTGATGCTCGTTTCGCTTTCGGGTAAGCTCATCACATGGCGCGGTGCCGGCGCGCTGATCGAGCGCAACCTGCACTTTTTGGTAAGCTTTGCCGCGGGCGTGCTCCTCGTCATCGCGTGGAGTCTTTCGCTGGAAATCGTCGAACATGCGGGCTCGTTTTTGCAGGGGCTGCCGTGGATCGCTGCCGGCGCTGTCGTCGTGCTCGTGGCATCTCTTTATATTCCACAGTTCCACCACCATCACGAGGCAGGAGAACATCCGCACTCGCGGATCGATGCGAATCGTGTGCTCGCGAGCGATGCGATACACAACATCGGGGACGGTGTCGTCATCGTCATCTCGTTTGCCGCGTCGCCTATACTTGGCATTGCAAGCACGATAAGCGTCATGGTACATGAGACGTTGCAGGAGATATCAGAGTTTTTCGTGTACCGAGAAGCTGGTCTTTCTATGCGCCTCGCGCTAATTCTAAACTTCATTACCTCGAGTACCATTCTCATTGGCGCACTCGGCGCATTCTTTCTCTTGGAACGTTTTGAAGCACTGGAGGTGCCGTTGCTCGGCCTCTCCGTTGGTTCCTACCTCGTTGTCGTCTTCCACGACCTTATCCCGCACTCGGTCTCGCAGGCTGGTGACCGCGCTCACCTCGCAAAGCATGCCGCCTTTTTTGCGGTCGGTCTCACCCTCATGGCGGTTCTCGTCACGTTTCTTCCGGCATAGCGTACCGAGATTCTGGTGCTAGGATAGTCTCATGCATCCGGTGTGGCACGGAGTTATCGGGATCGGGCTGATCGCATCGTTTTTTCTCATTGTTGCGGTTATCGCATATCAATTGTATGGCCCGGGCATTGATTTTGAGGTCCCTGACTATCTTCTTCCGGCTGGATGGGCAACGACTACCGAATCCGCCGCACCTGAACCGCTCGCAAGCTATGCCGGAACACTGTTCGAGTGCGAGGCCGAAAGAGCGCTTAAAGCCGAATTCCTCGACAACAAGGTGCATCTCGCGCTATCCGATGGTCGGCGTCTCACTTTGCCGCAGGCGGTTTCAGGGGGTGGTACCCGGTACGCGAATACCGATGAGAGTTTTGTGTTCTGGAACGAAGGGCACATTGCTTTTGTCGAGGAAAGCGGGACGGTAACGTACGCGAATTGCAGGATGGAGCCGTGATAGTATTTCTCCATGAGTGAATCTGACATTCGTGCTGAACGTCTCAAAAAACTTGAGATTCTCAAGAAGGCCGGCATGGATGCGTATCCGGCAAAAAGCGACCGAGATACCACCATTGCAGATTTTCTTTTGGCGTTCGAAACGCTTGAAAAGAAAGGGAATGAGCTTACCATTGTCGGCCGCATCATGGCGCGTCGTGGCCAAGGAGGAATACTCTTTGCCGACGTCAACGACGGGACAGGGCGCGTGCAGGTGGTCTTGCAGGCCGATGGTGGCGCAGACATCGAGCTTTTCGAGAAGACGATCGATATCGGAGATTTTGTGCAATTCGGCGGTACCGCTTTCAAAACGAAACGGGGTGAGAAATCGCTCAAGGTTTCCAGCTGGAAAATGCTCGCGAAGTCACTCCTACCTATTCCCGATCAGTGGTATGGCCTCAAAGACGAAGAACTGGTTTTGCGGCAGCGGTACCTCGATATGCTTCTCAACGACGACGTGCGAGCAATGTTCGAGCGTCGCGCGAAGTTCTGGCAGGTCATTCGTGATTTCTACCTCAAGCGCGGGTTTCTCGAAGTGGAATCTCCGGTGCTTGAGAACACGCCGGGCGGAGCTGATGCGCGACCTTTTATTACCCACCACAACGCTTTAGATATCGACGTCTACCTGCGCATCTCGTTCGAGCTATGGCACAAGCGCCTTCTTGTTGCGGGGTTCCCAAAGGTTTTCGAGATAGGTCGCGTCTTTCGCAATGAAGGGCAGTCACGAGAGCACCTGCAAGATTTCACGTTTCTCGAATCGTATGAGGCCTACAGCGATATGCAAAAGGGGATGCAATTTGTGCAAGAGCTCTACCGGTATATCGTAAAGGAAGTTTACAGCAAATACACATTCGAGATTGGGGAGTACACGGTCGATCTTGCCGAAAACTGGCCGCTCATCGACTTTGCAGATGTCGTGCGAAAAGAATTTGGTATCGATCCGCTGACAGCGGACGAATCTACCATCATGCATGCTGCTTCAAAAGCGGGAGGCGAAGCGCACGCGCTCGCGAACAAAGAGCGCGCCGTTGATTACCTCTGGAAGAAAGCGCGGAAAAAGATCTCGGGGCCGGCATTTCTCGTCGGTGTTCCTGTCTATCTCGAGCCCCTTGCAAAACGCTCCGCAGAGAATCCTGCCGTTGTCGAGCGACTGCAAGTCATCCTTGGCGGCACCGAGATGGGCAAGGGCTTCAGCGAACTCAACGATCCGCTCGACCAGCGCGCTCGCTTTGAGGAACAGCAGAAGCTTCGCGACGCGGGCGATGAGGAGGCGCAGCGACTCGACAGCGATTACATCCGCGCCATGGAATACGGTATGCCCCCCTCTTTCGGCTTCGGCGTCTCCGAGCGTCTCTTTGCTTTTCTCGAAAACAAACCCGCATATGTCGCGCAGCTCTTTCCGCTTTTGCGTCCCAAGCAATGAAGACCGCGGTTTTTGGTGGCGGCTGTTTTTGGTGCACAGAGGCGGTATTTCAGATGCTCAAGGGTGTGGAGAACGTGGAGTCGGGATATTCTGGTGGCAAGCTGGACGACCCGACATATGAGCAGGTGAGTAGTGGCAACACGGGACACGCCGAATGCATTCGCGTTACGTACGATCCTGCTGTCATCACCTATGACGATCTGCTGACCGTCTTTTTCGGCTCG
>CAYRQI010000015.1:4680-18422 GCA_964426425.1 uncultured Candidatus Saccharibacteria bacterium
GAACCGACAAGGAAACGATGTGGGAGAGCAGTACCACTCAATCATCTTTTATCAGAATGAAGAAGAAAAGAGGTTGGCCGAAGCGAAGATCAGGGAGGTCAACGGGAGTTTGAAAGATGGTACGCGCGTTGTCACAGAACTCGTGCCGTTCAAAAATTTCTACAAAGCCGAGGATTGCCATCAAGATTATTTCAAGACCAACGCGAGCGCCCCATACTGTCGGCTCGTTATCGAGCCAAAGATCGACAAAGTGCGCAAGCGCTTTGCGGAACTCCTTGATGATGCACAGAAGTGAATTCGAAAAACTGGTGGCCGAAGGATACGAGCGTCTGCCGCAGTGGGTGCGGGAAAAGATAAAGAATGTCGCGCTTTTGATCGAAGATGAACCATCCGCAGAGATTCGCAAGAAAGAACGACTTAGCAGAAATGAAACACTCCTCGGCTACTATCAGGGAATTCCACTTTCAGCGCGCGGCGAGCACTATGGTGTCGGTCCTACAATGCCCGACACCATCACGCTCTACCAGAAGCCCATCGAGGATGCGGCAGCCGAAGACGGCAAAGACGTGCGCGATGTCGTGGCGGAGACCATTTGGCATGAGTTTGCGCATCACTTTGGGATGGATGAACACGAAGTTCGGCATCGTGAGCGCATGCGCGATGGTGGTATAGTATTGGTTATTATGGCAAAACTCTCGGAGATTCTGCGCGAGCGAGGTTACGTCTACCAGTACTCTTCCGAAAAACTCGAAGAGATCACCGACGGCCCCAAACGCATGCTCTACCTTGGCATCGATCCATCGGCCGACTCGCTTCAGGTGGGACAGTTGCAGGGCTTTCTCATACTCCGCCGCTTTCTAGAAGACGGACACAAACTTATTCTTGTCATCGGCGGAGGGACGGGGATGATTGGCGATCCAGGCGGCAAAAGCTCGGAGCGCGTGCTTCTCGATGCCGAGACGGTTACTCGGAACGCTGAGAAAATTTCGGAACAGGTGAAACGACTATTTGGCTCCGAGGATTTCACGCTCGTCAACAACGCCGAGTGGCTCGGGAAGCTCAAGGTGATTGAGTTCCTCCGAGACGTCGGAAAGCATTTTACGGTAAATGCAATGCTTCAGCGCGACTTCATCAAGGATCGCGTCAAAGATCCGGAGAAGGGAATTTCGTACACTGAATTCTCGTACGCGCTCCTCCAAGCGTACGATTACCTCTACCTGCACAAAGAATACCAGTGCGACCTGCAGGTCGGCGGCTCGGATCAGTGGGGCAATATTATTTCCGGTGTCGACTTTATCCGCCGAAAGACCGGTGATGTTGTCTATGCATTCACCTGGCCACTCTTGGTCGACAAAGCCACCGGCCGCAAGTTCGGCAAGAGTGAAGCAGGCACAATATGGCTCGATGCTGCGAAGACTTCACCCTACCAGTTCTACCAATTTTGGATCAACGCGGAAGATAAAAACCTTAAGGAATACCTTTTGAAAATGACGATGCTCTCGAAGACGGAGATTGAGGCAGCGCTCGAGCTGCACAAACGAGATCCGAAGGAACGTCATGCGCAGCAGATTCTCGCGCGAGAGGTCACAAACTTGGTACATGGCGCGGATGAGGCAGGGAGGGCGGAAAAAGTGTCACAGGTGCTCTTCGGAGAGACCGGCATCGCGGGTCTTTCGCGTGAAGAATCAGAGATGCTGCGCAGCGCTGCGCCTTCGCAAGAAGTTCAAGTGGGCATGAGTATTATCGAAGCGCTGATAGGCACAAAACTATCCAGTTCCAAAAGGGAGGCGCGCCAATTCCTTGCAGATAAAGCGGTTAGTTTAAATGGGAAAACCATAGACGATGCGCAGCGGAAACTTGCATCGGAGGATTTTCATAATGGTCTCGCGCTCTTGAGGCGTGGAAAGAAACATGTGTGCGCACTTGTGCTTTCTTGATACAGTAGCCGGATGGCAGGCTTCAAACTCAAGAGTGACTATGCTCCCGCGGGCGATCAGCCGAAGGCGATTGATGCCCTCGTCGCGGGCCTAAAGGAAGGAAAACGGGACCAGACGCTGCTTGGCGTAACGGGCTCTGGCAAGACGTTTACGATCGCAAATGTCATAGAGGCGTGGCAAAAGCCGACGCTTGTCATTGCCCACAACAAGACGCTTGCCGCGCAGCTTGCGGCGGAGTACCGGGGATTTTTCCCGGAGAATGCTGTGCACTACTTTGTTTCTTACTACGATTTCTATCAGCCGGAGGCCTACGTTCCGATCACCGACACGTATATCGAGAAAGAAGCCGACATCAACGAAGATATTGAACGCCTTCGGCACGCGGCGACGCAGGCGCTCCTTACGCGGAAAGACGTCATCATCGTTGCCTCTGTTTCTTGTATCTATGGGCTTGGCTCTCCCGTTGAATATGAGAAAGTAAACCTCAAACTTGCTGTCGGTGAGCCGATGACGCGCGCGGCACTCACGCGCCGTCTCGTCTCGCTCTACTTTGAGCGAACGACGGGGGACCTCTCGCCGGGGACCTTCCGCGCTCTCGGGAGCCGCATTGAAGCGATGCCGGCAAACGAGCGCGTTATCTACCGCCTCGATCTCTCGGGGGGCAGAGTTTCGAAGATAGAGGAAATAAATGCGGTCACACGGGAGATAGAGAGCGAGCCAAAGGCTGTCTTTGTATTTCCCGCAAAGCACTACGTGACGCCAAAAGACGTCCAAGAGGCAGCGCTTGCTGATATTGAAGAAGAGCTCGCGCAGCGTTTGAATATTCTCAATGCTGCGGGAAAAATTCTCGAGGCAGAACGTCTCAAGCGCCGCACACGGCAGGATATCGCGATGATACGTGAATTTGGCTATTGCAGTGGCATCGAAAACTACTCTCGCCATTTCGATCGCCGAAAGGCAGGTGAACCCCCGTATACATTGTTTGATTACTTTCTTCATGACAAAAATGGGAAACCCGATTTTCTTACCGTCATTGATGAGTCGCACGTCACGGTGCCGCAGATCGGCGGCATGTATGCGGGTGATCGCTCGCGCAAGGAAATGCTCATGGAGCACGGATTTCGCTTGCCGAGCGCGTTAGATAATCGCCCGCTTACGTTCGAAGAATTCGAAAAGCGAGTCGGTCCGGTGATCTACACATCAGCAACACCTGCTGCGTATGAGCTAGAGCGCAGTGGAAAGCCCGTGGAGCAGATTATCAGGCCAACGGGACTCGTTGATCCCGAAATTGTTGTTCGCCCGATCGTTGCAGGCGATGTGTTCTTGGGTCAGGTCAAGGATTTTATCGCGGAAGCTGAAGCGGTAACGAAGCGAGGAGCGCGTTCGATGGTTACGGTGCTCACCAAGAAAATGGCCGAAGATCTTTCGCAGTTCCTCGTCGAGCGAGGGGTGAAAGCGCGCTACATTCACAGCGACATAAAGACGATCGAGCGCATCGAGATATTGCGTGATTTCCGAAGAGGGGATTTCGACGTGCTAGTTGGCGTGAATCTCTTGCGCGAAGGACTCGATCTTCCGGAAGTCGAGCTTGTCGGCATTCTCGACGCGGACAAAGAGGGTTTTTTGCGCAGCGAGACGTCACTCATACAGACTATTGGGCGGGCGGCGCGCAACGTGCGCGGCCGCGTTATTCTCTACGCCGATACCTCTACCGGCTCGATGGAGCGCGCGATTGGCGAGACGAACCGCCGACGAGAATTGCAGATTACCTTCAACAAAGCACACAACATAACGCCGAAGACCATCAAGAAACGGATTCACGATATCACCGACGATATCGAACGTTCACGCAAACGAGCGATCAGAGAGCTTACCGAGATGGATATGCATGTGTTCACAGGCGATACGGAGAAGTTGATGAAGGAAAAGCGCCGGCAGATGCACGAAGCCGCCGACCGCCTCGACTTCGAGACGGCTGCGTTACTGCGAGACGAGATCAGAGCGCTTGAGAGAGCTTCTGTATGATACGCATCACGGAAAATATGCCACTCGCGCCGCTGACGACCTTTGGCATCGGCGGAAGCGCGCGCTTTTTTGCGGAGGCACGGACGGAAGAGGAGATACGGGAGGCAATTGCATGGGCGCGAACGAGACATGTTCGTCTGATCGTTCTCTCTGGTGGCAGCAACATTCTTGCTCCCGACGAAAGACTTGATGCCTTGGTTGTCCGAATTATGTCCAACGAATATTCATTTGCCGGCTCCGAACTTGAGGCCGACGCGGGATGCAACCTGCTGCGCCTCATCAGAGCTTCGGCTGAACGTAGCCTCGGCGGGTGGGAAAAATTGTCTGGAATTCCCGGGACGATAGGTGGAGCGGTGCGCGGGAACGCTGGCGCCTTCGGTCAGGAGATCAAGGGCTTTGTGACGCGCGTGCGGGCACTCGATATGGAGCTTTGTGAAGCGCGTCAATTTGACAACGATGCCTGCGATTTTGCCTACCGCCACAGTGTTTTCAAAGATCATCCTGAATGGCTCGTAACGCGTGTTTGGCTCACATTGAAAAGTGTTGACTCTCGCGAGAGTTTGCGGCGTATTGAGGAGACGATCCGCGAGCGGGAAAAGCGGCACATTCAGAACGTGCGAGCAGCGGGTTCATTCTTCGTGAATCCCGTTGCGCCGCGTGAAGTTCAGCGGTTGTTTGAGCATGAGAAGGGTGTGCCTGCGCGGGAAGGGCGAGTGCCTGCGGGATGGCTCATTGAAAAGGTGGGCTTGAAGGGCGCTCGCGTGGGAGATGCTGTCGCAAGCGAGCAGCATCCGAACTACATTAAAAACGATGGTTCGGCGACGGCGGCACAGGTGAAGAAACTCGCACAAAAGATCAAAGACGCAGTGCGTGAGAAATTCGGCATAGAACTGGAGGAGGAAGCTGTGGTATTGTGAAGCATAACCACATCAGTATGTTCGAACCGTACGCCGCGCGGACGCACGAAAAGATGAAGGAGGTTTTGATGAATCCGGATGCTGCGGGTCCTGCGATTCACTACTACATGATCCGCGGCGGCTCGGAGAAGCGGAACATTACCCTTTGGGAGGCCGGCACGGTTGGAGGCGAATACATCAAGACCTACGGACACTACCACGTGGGGAAGCTCGATGAGACGTATTGGATCCTCTTTGGCGAGGGGGTTGTTCTTCAGCAGAAACTCGTTGACATGTCTGATCCTTCGCGCATCGAAGAATTCAAGGCAATTACGGTAAAGGCAGGCGATTCCGTATACATGCCCTCCGGCTATGGACATCTCGTGGCGAATATTGGGAAGACATGGCTCGTGACAGCCGACGACAGCCCGGTGCACGGTCCCGGCGATTCGGCCTCGATGCCCGGTCACGCCGATTACGAACCGATCAAACAAATGCACGGCTTTGCCTACTATGTCGTCGAAAAAGACGGGCAGCCCGCTCTGGTTTTGAACAAACTCTACAAAGAGGTTAGAAAAACCGATTTCGGAGGATTGCCTGTCTTGCAGTGACGCTGGTCATGCTGTGATATACTCGCGCTACCTACCCCCTCGCGCACATGAGGGGCGGGTTTCGTTATCTGCCCTCCTATGCCAAGGCTATGGAAGGGCATGGCCGCGCTATGGAAAATAACATTATCGTCAAAGGGGCGCGTACCCACAATCTGAAAAATATTACCGTGGAAATACCGCGCAATACGATGACCGTATTTACCGGCCTATCGGGATCGGGAAAGTCGTCTTTGGCATTCGATACGATCTTCGCCGAGGGGCAGCGAAAGTACGTGGAGTCGCTTTCGGCGTATGCGCGGCAGTTCCTGCGACAGATGCAGAAACCGGATGTCGATGAAATATCCGGACTTTCTCCGGCAATTTCGATAGACCAAAAGAGCCGTTCCAACAATCCTCGTTCAACGGTCGCTACCATCACCGAGATCTACGACTACTTGCGCGTGCTCTACGCGCGCATCGGTAAACCGCACTGCACGACATGCGGCAGGGAAGTAAGAAAGCGCTCCAACGAGGAGATCCTTGAGACGGTGCTTGGTGTCGTTGAAACATCGCGAAAGCATGTAGTGCCGAGAGGCAAGTTCACGAAAGATGTTTCGAGTGCGAGAATCCGCATCAGCGCGCCGGTCGTCGTCGGAAGAAAGGGAGAATACTACCAGTTTCTCTACGACATGTTGAACAAAGGGTTTGAGAAGGCAATCATTGATGGGCAGGAAAAATCTCTGCGAGAACGTATCGAATTGAAAAAGCATTTCAAGCACGATATCGATATCGTCGTAGACGAGATATTCGTTTCGGAATTTGCAGACGATCCGAAGGGCACGCGGGAGCGGGCGAGTGAAGCCATCGAACGCGCTCTTCATGAATCGTCGGGACTGGTTCGCATTACGGACGCTGCGGGGGAATCGCACATTGTTTCAGCAAAATTCATGTGTCCGTACGACGGGTTTTCGTTTCCGGAAGTTGAGCCGCGGCTCTTTTCGTTCAACTCGCCGTATGGCGCGTGCCCCGAATGCAAAGGCCTCGGTACGAAGTATTTCTTTGGCGACGAGCCATGCGACGCATGTAAGGGTATGCGGTTACGTCGCGAGGCGTTAAATGTTGCTCTTGGTACTGATGATGGATTTCGTAAATCCATCATGATGGATTTACGAAATCCATCAATCCCTGGGTTGAACATTGTCGAGGTTTCGTCGCTCTCGATCTCTGAGGCGCAGGATTTTTTTGACAGGCTGAAGCTGACAAAAAAAGAAGAAGAAATCTCGCGCGTTGTCATCAAAGAAATCACAAACCGTCTGCAATTCATGGTCAACGTGGGTATTGAATACCTGACACTCGATCGCAAGGCAAACACGCTCTCCGGCGGAGAAGCGCAACGCATCCGGCTTGCAAGCCAGCTCGGCAGTGGTCTTGTCGGCGCTTTATATGTCCTCGACGAACCCACTATAGGGCTCCATCAGCGCGACAACAACAAGCTCATCGAGACACTCAAACACCTACGGGATCTCGGCAATACAGTTCTTGTTGTCGAACACGACGAAGACACCATCTATGCGTCCGATTATATTGTCGATCTTGGCCCCGGTGCCGGGCTCCATGGAGGCAATCTTGTGATATCTGGTTGGCTTGAGCAGCTTCTCTCGGCCAAACATCCGCCAGCCGGCGGACGATCTCGGACGCTCGCATATTTGCGAGGCGAGGCCCGCATTGAAATACCGGAAAAGAGAAGAACGGCGGATAGAGGAAAAATAAAAATTCGCGGCGCATCGAAATTCAACCTAAACAAGCTGAACGTTGACGTGCCGCTCGGAAAACTGGTTTGTGTCACAGGAGTGTCAGGTTCAGGCAAATCGACCTTCCTCTACGAAATCCTGCATCGCAATTTGCAGGCTCGTTTCGACAAGCGCTATCGGAGCGCGAAGACATACAATGCGGCAGAATTTTCCGGAACGGAATACCTGGGACGCTCGATACTTATTGACCAATCGCCGATCGGCCGCACGCCGCGCTCGAATCCTGCAACATATACCGGTGCGTGGACACACATCCGTGATATGTTCGCGATGAGCGAAGAGGCGCGGGCCCGCGGCTGGGGGCCGGGACGCTTTAGTTTCAATGTTAAGGGGGGGCGCTGCGAGGCATGCCAGGGGAACGGTCTCATTGCCGTCGAAATGCACTTTTTGCCCACCGTCTACGTGACGTGCGACTTGTGCAATGGCAAGCGATTCATGAAAGAAACGCTGGAGGTGAAATATAAGAAGAAGAACATACACGACATTCTCTCGATGACGGTGGAGGAAGCGCTGGCGTTTTTCGAGGACATTCCGGCTATTGCCGATAGGCTGCAAAGTCTCTCCGATGTGGGTCTCGGCTATCTCGAGCTCGGACAGAGCGCTACGACTTTGAGTGGCGGAGAAGCGCAACGCGTGAAGATTGCTTCCGAACTCTACCGGCCGCTCACGACGAAGACCATCTACCTCCTCGATGAGCCGACGGTGGGCTTGCACTACGACGATGTCGCGAAACTCATTCAGATTTTGCAGAAGCTCGTCGAACGCGGCAACACAGTCGTGGTTATTGAGCACAATCTCGACGTGTTGAAGTGCGCCGATTACATCATCGACCTAGGGCCCGAAGGCGGCGCAGGAGGCGGCTCGATCGTCGCGAAGGGCACACCGGAAGAAGTATCAAAAACCGACGGCTCACATACCGGCTACTATTTGAAGCGCGTATTGAAGAAAAAGAAGTAAGGCCCACCGGTGGAAGGTGCATAGTCAAAGCTGCTGCAACGAGGGCAAGGACTGAGCCCGTGACATATTGGGTCACTGTCATAGCGATTCCTCCTTTTTGCTGGCTACGACAGAGGCATTGAACCAAAGTTTGAGAGTGGATTCAAGTGCAGTATTCGTCCCATGACTTTGGCTTGAGACTGTTGCCTTGGTGCTCCGCGAGTGCCGCGACGAACGCCTCGGCGAGCTGGCAGTTGGAATAAAATCTTGTGCTATACTGCGATCCTATGTACACGGCTGTTTATAAAAAAGTGCGAGGTGGATATGTGGCGTGGATCGAAGAGATACCGGGTGTTAATACGCAAGGCAACACCAAACGTGAGGCGGAAGATAACTTGCGCGACGCTCTGCGAGAGTTCATCCTTGTACGGCGCATGCTGACGAAGAAGGAGTCACGTCGAAGCAGTGGGGTTATTCGCGAGCGTCTTGTCGTAACTCGGTGACGCATGAAGCGTAGGGATTTTGAACGTCACCTGCGCGTATATGGATGCCATTTCTTGAAAGAGGGCGCAAGGCACTCCATTTTTCATAATTTCCAAAATGGCCGGACGAGCACATTGCCCCGTCATACCGAGTTGAAACCCTATCTTGTCCGTAAGATCTGCAAGGACCTTGGAATTCCCGTGCCACAGGAGAAATGATTTTCATTTTTCGACCTGATATTCCTTCCACGACCTTACTCTCAGTCCGTTGCCTTGCTGTTCGTATAACGCCGTGATGAATGCGTCGGCGAGCTGGCGGTTGGTGATGAGCGGAATGTTCATATCAACGGCCTTGCGTCGGATCATGAAGCCGTCGGTGTTCTCAAGCTCGAAAGCGCGCGTGGGAATGTTTACGATTAGGTCCACTTTTCCGTTCTCGATGAGGGAAAGCACACCCGGCTCTTTTTTCGAGCTTATCTTCCACACTTTCTCGCAGGCGATGCCGTGCTCTTTAAGAAAGTCGGCGGTGTTCTCTGTAGCAAATAGCATAAAGCCCATTTGGGCGAGCGTTTGTATCGATTCGAGAAGCTTCAGTTTGCTTTCTTGCCCGCCGATCGAGACGAGAACATTTTTCTTGGGCAGGCGGAATCCCGCCGCGAGCATCGATTTGAGAAGCGCTTCGCCGAAGGTGTTCCCGAAACACGCCACCTCTCCGGTCGAAGCCATCTCGACGCGGCTTCTCGGGTCGGCGCCTTTGATACGACTGAAAGAGAACTGCGGCGATTTGACCACCATGTAATCAAGCTCGACGGTGTGGTAGCGTCCGCTCACTTTCTCGCCGAGCATCGCGCGCACGGCGATCTCGGTGAAGTTGTATCCGGTAACCTTCGAGACGAAGGGGAAGGAGCGGCTCGCGCGCAGATTGCATTCGATCACTTGGAGGTGGTTGTCTTTCGCGATGAATTGGATGTTGAAAGGCCCCGTGATCTTGAGTTCTTTGATGATCTCTCTCGTGATGTCTTTCGCGCGCCGGATGGTTTCGAGGTACGTGCGCTGTGGAGGTAAGACGACCGTGGCATCCCCAGAGTGCGTTCCAGCGTTCTCGACGTGTTCGGTGATCGCGTAGATGATTAGTTTTCCGTGCGCCGCGACACCGTCGATCTCTATTTCACGGGCGTTCTCGATAAATTTCGAGATAACAACGGGATGGTCGGGAGAAACATCTGCCGCGCGTTTTAGGTACGTAATCAGCCTCTCGCGGTCGAGTGCGACGCTCATCGCGGCGCCAGAGAGTACATACGATGGGCGCACCAGGACCGGATAGCCGATCTTTTCTGCCGCGCGGATTGCCGCGCTTGGACTCCTAAGTTCCGCCCACGCGGGCTGGTCGACACCGATCGAATCGAGGAGTTTCGAGAACTCGTGGCGATTTTCTGCGCGGTCGATATCGCGCGGATTCGTGCCGAGAATTTTGACACCCGCTTTTTGAAGCGGAAGCGCGAGGTTATTCGGTATTTGCCCGCCTGTAGAGACTACGACACCGCTCGGCTTTTCAAACTCAACGATGTCAAGCACGCGCTCGAGAGAGAGCTCCTCGAAATACAGTCTGTCGGACATGTCGTAATCGGTCGAGACTGTTTCGGGATTCGAGTTGATCATGATGGTCTGGTATCCCTTTTTGCCGAGCGTCGAGAGCGCCTGCACTCCCGACCAATCAAACTCCACGGATGAGCCGATCGAGTACGGACCGCTGCCAAGAACAACAGCGCTATGTTTGCCGCGCTCAAGATCGTGTTCCTCGCCGTGGTAGGTGAGGTAGAGATAGTTTGTTTTCGCTGGAAATTCACCTGCGAGTGTGTCGATCTGCTTGATGGCGGGTACGACACCGAATTTCTTGCGAAGTGAGCGAATACTCTCCTCGTTCTTTTTTTTGATCTTCGCGATCTGGCGATCGGAAAATCCTTTTTGCTTTGCTTCGCGCATGAGCGAGGGCGAAAGCTTCACGCGGCGCATCTGCGCTTCGAGGTTGGTGACATTTTTCATTTTCTGCAGGAACCACAGATCGATACGCGAGAGTTGATGGAGTTTCTTTAGCGATGTCCCTCTCCGCAGGGCCTCTGCGATTGCGAAAATGCGACGTGTCGTGGGTTCCTCGATCTCCTTGAGATAGTTTTTGATTCTGAAGTTGTCGCTCCGGTGTGCCGTGAAGCCGTCCGCGCCGATATTAAGCATGCGGAGCGCCTTCTGCAGTACCTCCTCAAAGCTTCTTCCGATCGCCATTACTTCGCCGACGCTCTTCATTTCGCTCCCGATGCGCGCGCTCGCATGATCAAACTTTGCGATGTCCCATCGAGAGACCTTGAGGACAAGGTAGTCGAGCGCGGGTTCGAAGCACGCAGTTGTCTTTTTCGTGACGGAGTTTTTCAGCTCTGGCAGCGTATAGCCAAGAGCAAGCTTTGCGGCAACAAACGCTAATGGGTAGCCAGTCGCCTTTGAGGCGAGTGCAGAGGAGCGAGAGAGGCGTGCATTCACCTCGATAACACGATAGTCGCTCGTCACCGGAGAGAGCGCATACTGAATATTGCACTCGCCGATGATGCCGAGATGCCGTACGACTCGTATCGCGATCTCGCGCAGACGGTGGTATTCCTCGTTCATGAGCGTCTGTGAAGGAGCGACGACGATGGAATCTCCGGTGTGAATGCCCATTGGGTCGACGTTCTCCATGTTGCATACGGTGATGCAGTTGTCGGCTCGGTCGCGCACCACTTCGTATTCGATCTCCTTCCACCCGCCTACGTATTCCTCGATGAGAATTTGCGGCACAGAGCGGAATACCTCCTTGAGTTTTTCCGAGAGGGTTTTCGCGTCTCGGACAACGCCCGATCCTTCACCCCCTAAAGCGAACCCTGCACGCACCATGACGGGGTAGCCGATGTGCTCTGCCGCCGAGAGCGCTTCGGCTATGGTTGTTGCGGCGCGGCTTCTCGGTGTTGCGATGCCAATTTCTTTTAATCGGCGCACAAAGAGATCGCGATCTTCAGTGTCGCGGATCGTCGAAATAGGCGTGCCGAGTACGCGGACACGGTATCGTTTGAGGACGCCAGACTTGTCGAGAGCGAGTCCCACGTTCAAAGCAGTCTGACCACCAAAACCGAGGAGGATCCCATCGGGTCTTTCTTTCTTGATCACCTGCGCGGTGAATCGTTCCGTAAGAGGAATAAAGTACACGGTGTCGGCAAGCGTTTCGTCAGTTTGGATCGTGGCGATGTTCGGATTGATGAGAACGACTTTCACACCTTCTTCTTTGAGTGCTTTGATGGCCTGTGATCCTGAATAGTCAAACTCGCCGGCTTGTCCGATCTTGAGGCCGCCTGAGCCGAGTATGAGCACCTTTTTCGGTTTTTTCATGATTTTTTGAGGGATGCTATAAACTCATCGAATATCCATGCGGTATCGGTGGGGCCGGGTGAGGCCTCGGGATGAAATTGCGCCGAACGCCATGGTTTCGATAGATGCCGCAGGCCCTCATTGCTGCCGTCATTCGCGTTCACGAACCACTCTTCCCAGCCGGCAGGCAATGATTTTCCGTCGACGGCGTACCCATGATTTTGCGAGGTGATGTAGCAGCGTTTCGTGTTTTGCTCGATGCATGGTTGGTTTTGCGAGCGGTGTCCGTATTTGAGTTTGTACGTTTTTGCGCCGGCGGCGAGTGCGAGTAGCTGATTGCCGAGACACACGCCCAAGATAGGTTTGCCTTTCTTCATCGCTTTCCGGATGTTTTCTATCGTTGCGGTACATATCGTCGGATCGCCCGGACCGTTCGAGACAAGAAGGCCATCGTACTTTTCTTTGTTGAAATCATAATCCCATGGGACACGAATGACGGTTGCGCCGCGCGCGAGAAGCATGCGCACGATATTTTCTTTCATGCCGCAGTCAACCGCGATAATTTTAGTCTTCCCGCCCTTGTATATTCTTTTGTTCTTCGGACTTACGCTCGCCACAAGGTTTTCCCGATTGGGGTCGACAAATCCTTTTGGCTTGCCTGCATTCACCAGTTCTCCTAAGAGCACGCCGTGCTCCCGCAGACGCTTGGTGAGCGCGCGCGTGTCAACGCCCGTCATCGCCGGTACGCCGGATTTTCTAAGCCATGCTGCGAGCGATTGCTTTGCAGTGTAGTGCGAATAATTGTCGGAGTATTCAGATACGACGAGGCCGGCTATCTGGATTTTGTTCGATTCAAAACATCTTTTGTCGGGCACGCCGTAATTGCCAATGAGGGGGTAGGTGCAGATTAGTATTTGTCCAGCATAGGAGGGATCAGTGAGCGCTTCGGGGTACCCGACCATGCCGGTATTGAAGACGACTTCGCCTGCGATCGATCGGTTGGCGCCGAAGCTCTTGCCTTCTATGACGGTCCCGTCTTTTAGGAATAATTTCATGACTCATTATAAAAAAACCCGCTTTCAGCGGGCACAAAGCGCAGATAGAAAAATACACCCGGGCGGGTGTCTTTGCAGTGGAAACCACTTGAGTTCATTAAAATTGCAGCATAGCAAACGAATCTGCGCTGTCAAATTGCCGCTCTTGTGTATACTCTCCGGTGTGAAGCGAGAAGAATTAAAAAAATATAAGCTGCCTGATGAGCCCGGCGTGTATTTTTTCCGCAAGGGGAGACGGGTGCTCTACATCGGCAAGGCGGCAAGTTTGCGCGATCGGGTGCGCAGTTACTTCGCGACAGACCTTGCGAACGGGCGTGGCGCCCGCATTGTGGGGATGGTCAAGGATGCGACGTCGCTCTCGCGGAAGAAGACGGGTTCTATTCTCGAAGCGCTCATTCTCGAAGCGAACCTCATCAAGCGTCATCAGCCGCCTTTCAACGTCGACCAGAAGGACAACACGAGCTGGAACTACGTCGTGCTCACCAAGGAAACATTCCCGCGAGTTCTCATTGTGCGCGGTCGGGAGCTCTACCAAGGTTGGAACAAGGCAGACATTAAGTACCTGTTTGGTCCGTTCCCAGAAGGTGGTTCTTTGAAGGAAGCGCTGCGGATCGTCCGGA
>CAYRQI010000016.1:0-938 GCA_964426425.1 uncultured Candidatus Saccharibacteria bacterium
ATCGCGTATCAGGCTAGCACGATGTGGTGGGGGGTGTCATCGGGATACCCCTATTGATGAATTCGGGCGCAGGTGCCTCATTGTGTGAATTCACAGAGATCGTGAACAAATCAAAGATGGTCATTATCGTCCATAAATATATTTCTTTTGTCGACACCTCGATTGAGCGCGTGGTGCAACTTCATGGCTTGGGTATATCGGGATTTCGTAAGTCTCGATATGGGTTGTACACATCGGCACAACCAGTGTGAGTAGTGTACAATCGTGTAATGGCGAGAGTCGCAATTAATGGGTTCGGTCGCATTGGGCGGGGATTCATGCGTGCCGCGTATGGGCGCCCAGAGCTCGAGGTCATTGCCGTAAACGACCTCATGCCTGTTGATAATTTGGCATACCTCTTGAAATACGACACCATATACGGCCAGTTTCCCTCTGAAGTCTTGACGAAGGATGGCGCGTTTCTCGTCGGTGGAAAAGAAATACGCGTTCTTGCCGAGAAAGATCCCGCGCAGCTTCCGTGGCGTGACATGAACATAGATGTTGTCGTCGAATCGACCGGCTTCTTTACCGACGCCGAAAAGGCGAAGGGGCACATTGCAGCAGGCGCGAAGCGCGTTGTTATCACGGCTCCCGCCAAAGGCGTCGGAGCAGAGACAATACTGATCGGCGCCAACGAAGAAAAATTCGGTTCATGCGACATCTCATCGAATGCGTCATGCACGACCAACGCCGCTTCGCCCCTTATCGGCATTTTGGATGAGGCAATCGGTATAGAACGCGCGCTCCTTTCGACGACGCATGCCTATACCGCGAGTCAGAGTCTTGTTGACGGCGGAAAGGCAAAGGATCTCCGGGAAAGCCGAGCTGCCGCACAGAATATCGTGCCGAGCTCAACAGGCGCCGCGAAAGCCACAGCGCTCGCGTACCCTTCGCTTAAG
>CAYRQI010000016.1:948-11969 GCA_964426425.1 uncultured Candidatus Saccharibacteria bacterium
AGGGCAAGTTCGACGGCATCTCGCTTCGCGTTCCGGTCCTCGTGGGCTCAATTGTTGATGTGACATTTGTGGCGAAGCGACAGACGAGCGCAGAGGAAGTGAATGAGGCGCTGAAAAGAGCCGCGGCGAGCGATCGCTGGAAGCGCGTCTTCGCGGTTTCGGAAGAGCCGCTGGTTTCTTCGGACATTGTTGGTTCACCCTATGGCGCTATAGCCGATCTCCCGATGACACGCGTCGTCGACGGTACGCTCGTGAAGGTTCTTGCATGGTATGACAACGAAATGGGGTATGCACACACCTTGGTAGAACACGTGCTCGAGGTTGCAAAAAGGCTGAAGTGAACAGCGAACAGAAAACAGAGGACAGTATGAAGGTCATTCTTGCCGCTGATCATGGAGGATTCAACCTGAAGGAAGTTCTTAAAGCCCACCTGCAGACGGAAGGGTACGAGGTCGAGGACGAAGGCGCGCACAAGCTCGACCCCTCGGACGATTATCCCGACTTCATGTATCCTGCTGCGCAAAAGGTAAGCGCCGACCTTTCTGCCCGAGGCGTCTTCCTGTGCCGCTCTGGCGCTGGCGCCGCGATCGTCGCGAACAAGGTGGCGGGTGTTCGCGCCGTGGTGGCGCGAAGCGTCGACGAAGCGAAACATGCCCGCGAGCACAACGACGCCAATGTCGTCGCGCTCTCGAGCGACAAGGTCACTGCCGGCGAAGCGCGTGACATCATTGTGGCTTTTCTCTCGACGTCATTCAGCGGCGAGGAGCGTCATGTACGGCGTTTGAAAAAGATAATGGAGCTTGAAGGCAACGCATGAAAACTGGCGCGATCGCTGTTATCCCGACGTGCGTTCCGCGGAGTGCGGAAGAGCTTGCGAAGTATGCGCGTTCGATTACTGCGTTTTCTCCGGTGATTCACATCGACGTCGTGGATGGGCTTTTTGCTCCTTCGCACACGTGGCCCTATACGGAGCAGGGGGTTTTTGGCGCGTTCGACCTCTCTGCTGTTGGCGGCCTCACCGCAGAAATTCATCTCATGGTTGAGGAGCCGCTCGAGATAGGAGAGCATTTTGCAGAAGCGGGAGCGTTCCGTGTCATCGGCCACGTTGAGGCTTTCGATGACGCAGATCACGTGCATAGCGCGCTCCATGTGTGGCGGCGTGGCGGCGCCAAGGAAGTGGGACTTGGCGTCCTTATGCACACTCCGCTCGAGGTGCTTGAGCCCCATGCGCATATCGCGGATGTCTTTCAGTTAATGACGATCGCAACGATCGGGAGGCAGGGGATTCCGTACGACGAGGGCGCGCCCGCGCGCGTCGCTGAAGCGCGCGCGCGGTTTCCGGACGTTCTCTTGAGCGTCGACGGTGGCGTCTCGGCAGAAAACATCGAGATATTGGCGCGCGCGGGCGCAGAGCGATTCTGCGCGGGAAGCGCTATTGCAAAAGCCTCGGACCCTGCCGAGGCCTATAGGCGCCTGAAGCAGCTGGCGGAAGACGCGACTCTTTAGTAGAGCATGGCCACATTCACTCTCCTATTGATACATGGGCCTAATCTGAACCTGCTTGGCAAGCGAGATGCCATACACTATGTTGCTGCGCTCGATCGGCTCCGTGTATAAGAAGGAAGGACGGTACGCGCATCCCGCGCGTCGGAGCGCATTGTCCGGAAGGCATACGGAGTAGTCAGGTCAGCATGTTAGAACTTCGTAAATCCCCACTGGGTTCACGAAGTCCGCTGCAAATTCGAGTTATACTTGCCCCATGCAGGCGGTGCAGATACACAATGGTTTTTTTCTCGTCTTTTCGCGAGGTGAGGATCTGATGTCAACGTTGATCCGGTTCTGCGAGGAAAGTAAGGTGCACTGGGGACAATTTCAAGCCGTTGGCACGTTGGAAGACGTTGAGATCGGCTACTATGATATCGAGAGTCGTGGGTACGTCTTGAGGATCGAAGAAGGACCTTTCGAAGTGGCAAGCATGGACGGCAATATTTCCGAGATGGAGGACGAAGAGCCCGTAGTGCATGCGCATACGGTTCTCTCGCGTTGTGACGAGACATTGCAGTGCATCGGTGGACATTTACGGAGAGCGCGTGTAGCGCTCACGCTTGAGCTCTGTCTCTGGCAGGTCACGCAGCCCTTGATCCGCAGTCGGGACAACGAGACAGGCTTGGATCTGATACAGGTTGCTGTCTGACTGGTATGGCCATTACGGATTCCGAGGTACGGGAGATAGAGCAACGTGCTTTTAAGATCCGTAAAACTGTCATCGAAATGCTTGCAGAAGCAAAGTCGGGACACACGGCAGGCCCTTTGGGGATGGCCGATATTTTTGCCGCGCTCTATTTTCATATTTTGAGGCACGATCCGAAAAATCCCGATTGGGAAGAGCGCGATCGACTTATTCTCTCGAACGGTCACATCACGCCGGTGCGCTACGCGGCGATGGCGCACGCCGGCTATTTTCCCCTCGAAGAGTGCATGACGTTGCGGAAGTTCGGTTCGCGTCTCCAAGGACATCCCGAGCGCGATATGCTTCCCGGTGTTGAGACGACGTCGGGTCCGCTTGGGAGCGGCCTTTCGCAGGCAGCTGGGTATGCGCTTGCCGCGCGCATGGATGGGAAAACATTTCGCGTCTACTGTCTCATGTCAGACGGGGAGCAGGAGGAAGGGAACACGTGGGAGGGCGCTATGTTCGCGGCAAAGTACCGGCTCACGAATCTCACGGCGGTGATGGATCGCAATAACATTCAGATCGACGGCAATACGGAAGACGTGATGCCCTTGGAGCCGCTCGCGGATAAGTATCGAGCGTTCGGCTGGCATGTCATTGAGATAGACGGGCACAATATCGAGCAGTTTGTTGCGAGCTGCGATGAGGCAAAATCCATCAAAGAAAAGCCGACGCTGATCCTTGCCCACACAACGCCGGGCAAAGGCGTTCCCTTGATCGAGAACGACTACCGCTGGCATGGGAATCCGCCGGGCAAGGGCCCGACCGATAAGATCCCGGCAGACAAGCAGAAAGAAATATTTCTGCGGGAGCTCGAGGCAAACAGACAAATATGATCGATCCACGCGCAAGACTGGCAGACAATATTTTTGATAAGCCCGCGATGGCCTCGACGCGCGAGGGATTCGGCAAGGGCGTTGTCGAGGCGGGGAACGCTGACCCTCGCGTTGTCGTTCTCACCGCCGATCTTGCGGAGAGCACGCAGGCGCATCACTTTCAGAAAGCGTTCCCCGGTCGATTCGTTCAGGTGGGTGTAGCAGAGCAAAACATGGTGACGGTCGCGGCGGGCATGGCCAATTACGGCAAAATTGCGTTTGCGACTTCTTATGCCGCCTTTAATCCCGGCCGCAACTGGGAGCAGATACGGACGACCGTTGCACTCAACAATGTTCCAGTCGTCATCTGCGGCATGCATGCAGGTGTTTCTGTCGGTCCCGATGGGGCCACGCACCAGGCGCTTGAAGATATTGCCATGATGCGCGCGCTGCCACGCTTCACTGTGATCTCTGCGTGTGATGCGGAAGAGGGAAGGAAAGCGACGATAGCTGCGGCGAAACTCGGCGCGCCTGTGTACATGCGATGGGGGAGAGAAAAATCCCCTGTGATGACGACTCCAGACACGCCATTTGAAATCGGAAAGGTTATCGAATTCTGGCGTCCCTCGACCGGCCGAGGGCACGTTGCAGTTTTTGCGACGGGGCCACTCGTGCACAATGCGCTTCTTGCCGCGCGCGAGCTCGACGGCGAAACGTCCGTCATCGTCGCGAATGTCCACACTATTAAGCCGCTTGATGAAAAAAAAATCGTCGAGCTCGCGCGCGAAACCGGGGCAGTCGTGACTGTCGAAGAGCATCAGATCCACGGCGGACTGGGTGGCGCTATCGCAGAATTGCTCGCGAGAGAACGTCCCACTCCGATGGAATTTGTCGGCATGCATGACAAGTTTGGCCAGTCGGGAGCCGCGCAAGAGCTTATCGACCACTACGGAATGGGCGCAAAGGATATCGTTGCAGCAGTCAACAAAGTTATTTCTCGGAAGCATTGAACATTTCCAATCATTTATACCATGGTCTCGAAAACTGGAAGACGCGCGCAGGGGACAATGTTTGATGACACTCCAATGGGAATACTTGAAATGCTTCTTATTGGTGGGGGTATTGTTGCGGGGTTGTCGTTTGCTCCGGCGCTTCTTGCCGCGCTCGGAGGTCTTGGGTACGCGATGCGAAGCGAAGATCGGCAGCGTTTCAAGAAAATCCAAACGTCCTTTAGCTATCTCAAACAGAAAGGGTATGTGAGTGTCAAACAGCAGGCACGCGACGAACAGGCGTTTGTTCTTACGTCGAAAGGAAGACGCCGTGCGCAACTACTCTTCTTGCGGCAACGGATAGCCAAGATGAAGCGACCACCGCGTTGGGATAGGAAGTGGCGCATGATACTTTTTGATATCCCTGCGGGCGAACGCATGAAGCGAAATGCATTCCGGTCACTTATACGTCGTCTTGGAGCTGTCATGCTACAAAAGAGCGTATGGATATATCCATTTGACTGTTCTGAAGAAGTAATTCTATTGAGAGAGTTCTTCCGCCTCTCGGAACGTGAACTCCGTCTTGTGATTGCCAATGACATTGGAACGGATCGGGCATTAAGGAAGCACTTCAAGATCTGAAGGGTTCTAACGCTTTATACCATGGTACAAAAAGCTGGAATCAGAGGAGGATTGCTTTGAAATCGGCAGGTCGTTTTGCATACCACTCGTCGATTTGCGCGGCGTTGAGAAGGCCTTTCTGTGCGCCAATCTCCTGCACGACATTTGCGGAATTGATGAGGCCGCGCAAAAGCGCTTCCTGCGGAGGAAGGCCTTTGATGATGTAGGCGATGGTTGTCGAAGAAGTCGCGTCTCCTGCGCCGGTGCGTTCTTTGGGCGGAGCGGGATCAGGATACATTGGCGCATACCATGAACCTTCTGCGCTTTGCAAGTATGCACCGTTGCGCCCGTCCGTGATTACAGAAATTTTCGGCCCTAATGCGCGGATATTTTGCATGAGCGTTTTGATATTTTTCTCTTTCGTTTGGAGAATGCGCTGCGATTCCTCTTTGTTGCAGAAAAGGATTTCAGTGCGCGCGTAGAGGCCTTGTAGCGCCTCTACGCCGAGCTTTATCTGGAACGTGCCGGGCTGGAACGCGAGCTTTACGTCGGGATTCCCCGCCACGTACGCGGCAATCTCCTCGTGGTACGGAAGTGTTCCTTCCGCCATGGAGGAGAGATAGATCCATTTTGGCCCTTTCTCAAGCTTCGGAAATGAGTAGTTGTAGCGCTCATGCTTGATGAGGATCGTGCGCTCGTCTTCATACCAGAGCACGTAATGGTAGTTGGTTTTGTTGTTCTGCTCGCTCACGATGAGCGAAGTGTCCACGCCGTCTCTCTTGAGCGACTCGATACACTTTTTGCCATTCTCGTCTTCTCCCACATGCACCCGCACGGAAGCTGATAGACCGAGACGCGCACAGGCAACGGCTGCGTTTGCCGCATTTCCCACAGCAGGTACCTCCTCAACGAATTCGTAGGGGATTTTATCCGCGAACCGCATGCAGAGCACGCAGTTTTCTCTGTTGATGTCGCAGTGCACGCTCGCATCCTTGAGGCGGATAAACGCATCGATCGTCGTATCACCGATTGCGAGGACATCCAAACCCATTCGCGTATTCTAGCATGCATCCATTTGCAAATAGGGCTCAAATTCGTATAATCGCAAGCCATGTTGGCGCTTGAAGTAAAGCCGCGCGGGAAAGGGTCTGCAGACGCACTGCGGAAAGCCGGCATTATACCCGCCGTTTTCTATGGACCAAAAGAAAAAGCGACTCCAATCGCGATCGACGAGCGCCATCTTGAGCGTATCTGGAAGGAAGCTGGCGAAACGACGATTGTCAAGCTGAAAGGCATTGGCGAGGACAAAGACACCCTTATATACGACGCGCAGTTCCATCCCGTCACCGGAAAACTCCTGCATGTCGATTTTTATGTGCTCGAAAAAGGCAAAAAGGTGCGGATCAAAGTGCCAATTGAGTTCACCGGCGCGGCGCCTGCGGAAAAACTCGGTCACATCATCGTCAAGACTCTCCACGAGGTAGAAATTGAGGTTGCCCCGCAGGAGTTGCCGCACAGCCTCGCGGTTGATCTCGCTACACTGGAAAATGTTGGCGACCACGTTGTCGCGCGCGATATTGTGCTTCCTGCGAGCGCCACGCTTATCACCTCTCCCGAAGAAATTGTCGCGTCCGTCAAAGAATTCAGAGAGGAGCCAGTCGAGGCGGCACCCGCTCCCGAAACGGTCATCATCGGCGAGGAAAAGAAAGCTGAAGAGGAAGTTGCCGAGCCAGCACCAGAAGCGGAGACTAAAAAAGAAGCTAAAAAAGAGTAGAGGAGTCGCTCGCTTTGAGCAGGAAAGTCGCAGAGCGCTCTGCCGCCTCTGTTACAATGTGGCGAACATGGGCTGCACGTTTGTTTCGCGTTTTTTTGTGTCTTTTGTGATTGCGGGCGTCTTGTTTCAAAGCGGAATGTCCTTCTCGGTGTTTGCGGAAACATTGGAGGAGCGGCGGGCTCGGCTCGAGAGCCAACTTGTCGAGATCGAGCGCGACATTTCAGAGAAGCGCGGTGTTCTTTCGGAAAAGCAGAAGGAACGAGCTTCGCTCGAGAGGGACATTGCGATACTGGATAATCAGATTGCGGTCGCTCAGCAACAGATAAAGCATCGGGACCTTACAATCTCGAAATTGCGCAGTGACATATCAGTGAAAAAGTCCGCTATCGGAGAAGTTGATAAAAAGATCTTGCGAAGTGAGCAATCGCTCGCCCAGCTCATGCGTCGAACGCGTGAAATAGACGATATGTCGCTTGCAGAATTGGTACTTGGCGGCTCGCTCACCGATCTGTTTCAGGATATAGACAATTACGAGACGCTCCAGCGAGATCTCGACCACTCGTTTGATGAGATGGCGATGCTTCGAGCTGATCTTTCGGCCCGTAAGGAGGCCTTGGAAGATAAGCAAAGCGAAGAAGAGCAGCTTCGTCGCATTCAGGTTCTCGAGAAACGGGCGATCGAGAAGCTCGAAAAGGAGAAGCAGCAAATACTTACGGTGACAAAGGGGCAGGAAAAAGCGTATCAGGAGCTTATTGCAGAGCGGGAGAGGCAAGCGGCCGTCATTCGCTCCGCGCTCTTCGAGCTTCGCGACTCGAAGGCGATCTCGTTCGGAAGTGCATACCAGTTCGCGAAAGAGGCCTCCGCGAAGACGGGCGTCCGCCCCGCCCTCATCCTCGCAATACTGCGCGAGGAGACAAATCTCGGTGAAAACATCGGCACTGGGAACTGGAGAACCGACATGCATCCTACCCGAGACCGGCCGCTTTTCGAGCAGATTACGAGAGAGCTTGGGCTTGATCCAGACTCGATGCCCGTTTCAAAAAAACCAAGCTATGGGTGGGGTGGCGCGATGGGCCCTGCGCAGTTTATTCCTTCGACGTGGATACAGTACAGAGACAGGATCGCCCGCGCGACCGGAGAAAATCCTCCGAACCCGTGGACACCTCGCACGGCGATCTTTGCGGCGTCAATTCTCATGGCCGACAACGGCGCCGACCTTGGCACTCGCGAGGCCGAGCGTCTTGCAGCACTCCGCTATTTCGCCGGCTGGAGCAACGCCAAAAAAGCTGCCTACGCCTTCTATGGTGACGACGTAATGGCATTCGCGGATCAGTATCAGAAGGACATCGACATTTTGGAAGAGAGGTAAGCGCTCGTGGGCATGTGCGCTGTGGGGTCTTCGCGGAGGCGCAAAGGCGCCGAGCGGGAGCGATTTTTCAGCAGAAAAATACGCGACCCCGCAGCGCACATGCCCACTCGCTTAGAAGGTTTTGGAACGATGCAGTGTCGTGGTATAGTATCGCCCCATGAAAAAGGATATTCATCCAAAGGAATACCGGCCGGTGATTTTTGAGGACTCCTCATCGGGGAAGCGTTTTCTTATTGCTTCGACTGTCGCGACCAAAAAAACGGATACGTGGGACGGCAAGACATACCCTCTCTATACTGTCGAGATCTCAAGTGCCTCGCACCCGTTTTACACCGGCAAGGCAACCATAGTCGATAGCGCCGGACGCGTCGAGAGGTTCAAAGCAAGGGCAACTGCGGCAAAATCGAAGAGGGCAACGTCGACAGGAAAGAAGAAACATACAACGCAATAACGTTGCTGACCGAAGTCCCGCTCCAATTTCGGAATCACAAAATCCGAAATTGGAGCGGGGCGCGCTACTATGTGCATATGAACGAAATAAAACACATCAATCCTCTCGAGTACGCTGACGATCCACGCGTGTCGTATTTGATCATGGAATGGAAGCGACTTTCGCAGGCCGAACGCGATGCGGCTGAATTGATCGAGGTCGATCCTTCGATGAAGGAGCTTGCCGAGAAGGAGCTCGGAGAGATTGGGGTGCAAAAAGAGGCGCTCATGGAGAGAATCGCAGCGATCGTAGGCGGCGACGAAGAGCGCGAATGGCCGGATGAGATCGTGCTTGAAGTCCGCGCAGGTGTCGGTGGCGAGGAGGCCTCGCTCTTCGCCGAAGAGCTCGCGCGGATGTACCTCAGGTATGCCGAATCTCGCGGGTGGCAGAGGAAAACACTTAGCGAAAGTCGATCGGAACTGCGCGGTTACAAGGAGGCGCAATTCGAGATCAAGGGGGAGGGATGCTATCGCAAACTTCGCTTCGAAACCGGCGTGCATCGTGTGCAGCGCATTCCTGCGACCGAAAAGTCCGGTCGCATTCACACGTCGACTGCCTCGGTCGCGATCCTTCCCATCTACAAGCGCACGAAAATCGAGATCAATCCGGCCGATCTCGAGATCGAAACATCACGCTCCGGCGGCGCGGGAGGGCAGAACGTGAACAAGGTCGAGACAGCAGTCCGTGTCATTCACAAGCCGACAGGAATCGACGTACGCTGCCAGAGCGAGCGCTCGCAGGCGCAAAACCGCGAAAAGGCCCTCAAACTCCTCGCGTCGAAGCTCCAGCAGATGAAGGACGAGGAAGAGGATCGGAAACGGGCTGCGGAGCGCAAATCGCAGGTCGGCACGGGAGACCGTTCGGAAAAGATCCGCACGTACAACTTTCCGCAGGATCGCGTCACCGACCACCGCATCAAGCAATCGTGGTCTAACCTTCCGAAAATAATGAGCGGAGAGATAGAGGACATTTTGGCTGCTTTGGACAAAGCAGATTCTGGCGCTCTATAGGACAGCAAATCTAACATAGGAAATGGGCTGCATGTGTGCTCGTGCAGCTATTTGATTTTTGGCGTTGTTCTTGATAGCATCGTCCGACATATGATAACGGTTCAGGCACTTTTCGATGCGGGTGCGCACTTTGCGCTTGCGCGCTCGCGCCGTCACCCATCAGCCTCGCCGTTCATCTACGCGACCAAAGATCGAACCGACATATTCGACCTCGAGGAGACTTCTTCGTGCCTCGAAGCAGCGCGTTCCTTCGTTCGGTCCCTAGCGGGTCGCCCCCTTCTTTTTGTCGGTGGCAAGCATGAAGTCTCGGATATCGTGAAGACGGCCGCGCTTCGCGCGGGCGCCTCATACGTTGCCGGTCGCTGGATTGGCGGAACACTCACGAATTTCAAGAATATCCGGAAGCGAATCGATCGTTTACAGACGTTGATGGACGAGCGAGAGAGTGGGGCATTGGAAAAATACACAAAACGCGAACGCCTTCTCATTGATCGCGAGATCGAAGAGTTACTTGCGCGTTTTGGCGGCCTCCAGTCCCTGACAGAGCTTCCGGCAGCACTCGTTGTTGTCGATACGCGGCATGAAAAAACAGCCGTTCGCGAGGCGCGCCAACTCGGCATTCCTGTTGTGGGTCTTTCGAACTCGGACGGCGATTTCGCTCTCGTGAAGTACCCGATTCCCGCAAACGACACGTCGATAAAGAGCGTTCGTTTGGTGTGTGATGAGATCGTGGAAGCGTACCTTGAAGGCAAAAAGCTCCAGCCCCAAACCACAAGCGCCAAACAAATCCAGCATAGCTAATTTCTTCAGCGGTATTGCTTGGGAAATTGGAACGTACACATTGTTTGGGTTTTGGAACTTGGAACTTGTAATTTACAATCTGGAGGTATGGCAATTACAATGGACATCGTCAAGCAACTGCGAGATGAAACTGGCGTATCAGTTATGCAGTGCAAAAAGGCACTTGAGGAAGCAGGTGGCGACATTGAAAAGGCAAAAGTAATTCTCCGGAAGATTAGCGCGACGGTTGCTTCAAAAAAAGCCGACCGGAACTTGGGTGCCGGAGTCGCGGCTGCCTACACGCACACGGGAGGGTCGGTCGTTGGTGCAGTCGTCCTCGCGTGCGAGACAGATTTTGTTTCGAAGAATCAGGAATTTCAGAAGCTTGCCTACGATATCGCCATGCATGTTGCGGCGATGAATCCGCAATTTCGCTCTCGCTCTGACGTCATGGAGCGGGATCTTCAAGCGGCGCGTGACGTCTTTGCGAACGAGGTCGCGAAAGTTCCCGAAGCAATACGCGCGAGGGCGCTCGAGGGCAAGATAGACAGCTATCTCAAGGAGCGGGTGCTCCTCGAGCAGCCATTCGTCAAGGACCCGAATGTCACGATTCATAATTTGCTCGACTCCGCAGTACAGAAGTTCGGCGAAAAGGTAGAGGTCGTTCGATTCGAGCGTCTTTCGGTGAAATAGATATGATGTTTGCCTACACGGTATTTTTTCTTTCACTCGTCGCCTTGGTGGTGTTTTTTGGACTCAAGGAATGGGAGCGCAAAAACGCTCGCGCTCTTTTCCCTTCACTCCGCGAGAGGCTAGATCGTTTTGCCCTGCGTCTTCAGGATCTTGTGGTAGCGCTCAAGAAAGACGCAGAAAAAATCCCTCCCGAGCTGCTGCACGTAACCCGCATTCTCATTCATGAAATCGCGCTTTCGCTCGCGTCCAC
>CAYRQI010000016.1:11979-17157 GCA_964426425.1 uncultured Candidatus Saccharibacteria bacterium
CTCCGTTTTCTTTCGTTGCAGGCACATCGGTTGGCGGAACTTGTTTCGCACAAGCGCAATTTCGTGCGCCGCGCACCGCGTTCTGAATTCCTTAAAAAAGTCATAGAATATAAAAACGGTTCAAGTAATGTCAGCAAGAAGCACAACGCTAACGTGTAGGGCTGTTGTATTTCAAGCATTTTATTCTCGGCGCAGATTCTTTTTGTGACGCGAGACAATCCTTTTTAGGACAGGATTGAGTCTTAATCCAGGATACGTTTTGCGGAATTGTCCGTCGCGATCTCGAGAGTGAAAGGCAACGAATAGAGATCTTTATTCACCATGGAGCCGGGGAGAGGATTCGAACCTCCACAATCTTCGCTTTACAAAAGCGCTGCTTTACCATTAAGCTACCCCGGCCTTACGATGGAGCATACGTTGAAACAACTTTCACGGCAAGATTCGAGTCCGTGAGGCAGCTCAAGTCTCAAAGTCAAAGGAGTCTCGACACCCGAAATGCGCGCGGCGCGGAGCGCCGCGTAGGGGAAAGAAAAATGGGCAAACCGCGCGCTTCGCGCCCATGGGATGCGAGATGTCAATGCCGGTTTCCGTGTTTCTCTACTATTATCCTGAAATCGCGAGCTCGCAAGCTCTATCTCATAAGGTATACTGCATGAAATGCAACGAGGACATATCCATCCGATTTCGTCTCTTATCCGCGAAGCGAATCGGATTTTTTTCGATATGGGCTTCACCTTTGCGGAGGGCCCCTTGCTCGAGAGCGAATGGTACAACTTTGACGCGCTGAACGTGCCTAAAGATCATCCCGCGCGCGATATGCAAGACACGTTCTTTATAAAAGACGAGCCGGGCTATGTGCTGCGCACGCACACCTCTTCCGTTCAGGTTCGCTACCTCGAAGCGCAGGTGAAGGCAGGGAATCCTCCACCATATCGTGTGATTGTGCCCGGTAAGGTGTTCCGCAACGAGGCGACTGACATGACACACGAGGCAGAGTTTTTTCAACTCGAAGGACTCGCCGTGGGTGAGAATGTGACGCTCGCGCATCTCAAAGGCACCCTCGAGCGATTTTTTCGCGAGCTTTTCAAAGGCGCCGAAGTTGGGATCCGCTTTCGTCCGAGCTTCTTCTCATTTACCGAGCCATCTGTCGAGGTGGATATGCGCATCACTGGCGCGAATGTTCCCCATAAACTGCGGGACAAATGGATTGAGATGATGGGCGCGGGCATGGTACACCCTCATGTGCTGTGCAACGCGGGCATTGACTCGAAAAAATACCAAGGTTTCGCGTTCGGGATGGGACTTGATCGCCTTGCCATGCTCCGCTGGGGGATCGACGACATCCGCCTCGTGCACTCTGCCGACCTTCGGTTCATCAACCAATTCTAGCTATGAAAATGTCGCGAGATTGGCTCCAGACTTTTTTCGATTCGCCGCTGCCGGATGGGCAAATGCTTGCGGAGGCTCTCACGTTCCATGCGTTCGAGATCGAGAGCGTGGAGAACGACGTCTTAGACGTCAAGGTGTTGCCGAATCGCGGGCACGATTGCCTCTCGCATCGCGGTATTGCGAAGGAACTTTCAGCTATTCTGAAATTACCGATGAAGAGTGATCCGCTTCGCGCAGGTGTCTCTCTGGAGCCACAATGTAGCGATATATCGCTACATATCGAGGATTCGAAGCTGTGCACGCGATACATCGCCGGATATATTCGTGACGTCAAAGTTGGCAAGTCCCCCGAATGGCTCAAAAAAAGTCTTGAATCCATCGGGCAGAAATCCATAAACAACATCGTTGATGCAGTCAACTATGTCATGTTCAACATCGGCCAACCACTCCATGCGTTTGATGCATCAAAGCTGAAAAATGAAAAGGGAAAATTGCAAATTGACGTCAGAAAGGCACGAATAAGAGAAAGAATGACGGCCTTGGATGATAAGGAGTATGTGCTGTCGGGGTCGATGTTGGTCATTGCCGACGGATATAGCGATATATCGATAGGTATTGCGGGTGTTAAGGGGGGAAAGGCGACAGGAGTTGATGAGCGTACAACGAATATTATTCTTGAGTCGGCCAATTTCGACGGCGTTTCGGTGCGCAGAACGGCTGCTTCGCTGAAGTTGCGTACCGACGCTTCCGACCGCTTCCAGCAAGTTATCTCACCCGAGCTTGCCGCCTACGGCATGCGCGCGGCGGCAGATCTCATCGTAAAAGTCGCGGGCGGGGAAATAGTCGGATTCGCCGACGAATATCCTTTGCCACCGAAACCTGCGCGTGTGTCAGTTTCCATCTCAAAAGCTAACAGCGTTCTTGGAATGGAGCTCGTCGATACGGATATTGCTGATGTGTTTACAAGACTTGGCCTTTTGCACAAGCGGGAAGGAGAATTGTTTACGGTGAATGTGCCGTTCGAACGTCTTGACCTTATGATTCCTGAAGATCTCATCGAAGAGATCGCGCGCATCATCGGCTACGACAAAATTCCGAGTGTTGAGTTGCCTCCGCCACAGAAGAAGCCGAGCGTTAATGGGAATTTTTATGCTGCGGAGCAAGCGCGGGAGGAGCTTATGGCGAAAGGGTATTCAGAGGTCTTTACTTCTGTGTTCGCGGAGCGTGGCGAGCGAGCGGTCGCAAACAAAATTGGCGGCGAGAAGCCCTACCTGCGGACAACGCTTACTAATGGCTTGCGTGACGCGTATGAGCGCAACGAGCGCAACAAAGATTTGCTCGGGCTTTCGGAAGTCAAGCTGTTCGAGATAGGGACGGTGTGGAAAGACGGGAAAGAAATAGTCATGGTTGGCACGGCAGATACCGTGGGCATTCGCGAGGCGCCGCTCACATCTGAATCCGCAGACGCGTACGAAGATCTCCCTGTCTCGACGACGGAACGCTATGAGCCATTTTCGAAGTATCCATTCATCGTGCGCGACATTGCGATGTGGATGCCTGAAGATCCCGGCGTATCGAAAGCGCTCGCGATCTTCGCGCATGAGGCGGGGATGCTCTTGCGACACGTGCATCTGTTTGACCAATTCAAGAAAGAAGGTCGCGTATCGTATGCGTTTCGCCTCGTGCTGCAATCGTTCGAAAAAACACTCACTGACGATGAGGCAAATGCTGTCATGGAGCGCATCTACGCGAGCGTGAAAGCGGAGGGCTGGGAAGTCCGCTGACGTCCACAAATGCCGCTTTTCACTCTAGCCAAGACGCTACTTTTTTGCTATGATGAGCAGATAAAACATGGCTAAAACAAAGGCAAAAAAGAGCGACATCGCGGCCCCAAAAGCGGGGTCTTCGTCGTACGGGGCAGAACAGATCACCGTCCTCGAAGGACTTGAGGCAGTGAGGCGTCGCCCGGGGATGTACATCGGCACGACCGGCACTGCCGGATTGCACCACTTGGTGTGGGAAGTCTTCGACAATTCGCTTACGCACGAAACGCCAGTTCTCATTCGACGGAGAGAACGTACTGAATTGTCCAGCATCGGATCGATTGTTGACGGGGTGATTGCAACTCACGGCAACAGCGTGAGTCGCGAGGGAGAAGCGGAGATTGTTCGCGGAGATCTGGGGATCGAGACGCTCTCGTTTGATCCCGCCACACTGAAAATGAAATGGCAATCCATTTCCAGCGTCATCAGGCACAGAGTAAATAGCGAAATACTGGAGGTTACGCTACAGAACAATCGCTCAATACGCATCACTCCGTACCACTCGCTCTTTACGCTCGCGCGCGGGGAAGTGCTCCCCATTAAAGGTAGTGAGCTTACCGAGGGCAGCTATGTGGTCGTACCAAAGAATTTCGCTGAACCGACCCCGCTCTCATCAATAGATCTTTTGGCGGAATTTGCGAAACTTGCGCCGGAGGAGACCGAGCAGCTCATTCTCTACGGCGTTCGCGTGCTCTTAACTGATGATCTGAAGCCGCACCTACGAGAGTACCTTGAATCCGCATACACACAGTATCCATCCAATGTTTTCAACGACTTCCGCCGCTTCGATTACCTGCCATTTAACGCGTGGCGCATGCTGCCGGAGGACACGCAAAGACGATTTTCCGTGGCTCGAATAGGCAACAAGCGAAGCCCACTTCAGCTGCCGAGCGTCCTCGTGGTCTCCGACGAGTTGCTTGAACTCCTCGGCCTCTATACCGCAGAGGGAAGTTGCACTCGCGGTGGGGCAAACCGAGTCGTGTGGAGCTTTGGCGCGCACGAACGTTCGCTCATTGAACACACGCAGACGCTCGTGCAGAAAGTATTTGGTTATGCAGCACCCGCGCGTTATGCGCACGAGACGGCGACTGTCGTCACCATAGACTCATTTGCCGCGACACTTCTCTTTTCGCGTGTTCTCGGTGCGGGATCGCGCAGTACGGAAAAACGTGTCCCATGGCTCGTCTGGAACAGTGACGTACACCGTCGCGAACGTTTCTTCATTGCCTATCTTGCCGGCGATGGCTCTCCTGCGGCGGATTTCGCGCAGCACCTTATTGCAGGCACTGTGCCCAGTGAGGCCGAGCGACGGAAATTTTCAGTCACTTCAGCAAGCAAGTCGCTCGTCGATGATCTATCATATCTTCTGTACTCGATTGGAAAGACGTTTTCCATTGGACACAACGTCGCGCCGCATCTGCATCGCGACGTTCACATTACCTACAAAGGTAGGCGGAAAGCCATGCGGATTAATGCGAGTGAGTCGTGGCGGCTAGATTTCTACTGGAATGTTGGCGCTTCTTACGTCTCGCGCGTTCCGGTTGGTGAGACAGTTTCGTCAATACACTGGTCGGAACCACGCTCGTGGAGCATCGCAACGCGGGGTGGCGCAACGCATGAAAAGATTCGCACGCTCGAAACGGCCGGGTACCTCGCGCTCTATCCTGGCACCGAGCGTTTTCTTGCATCGGATCTCGCGGTGCTTAAGGTCACCAGTGTTCGCGCTGTTCCGTACGAGCATCCATGGGTATATGACTTTTCGGTACCCGAGGGCGAGAACTTTGTCGCGGGGTACGCACCGATTATTGCGCACAATTCGAGGGATGAGGCCATGGGTGGCCACGCAAACGACATCGAGGTCGCGCTCCTTCCTAACAACCGCGTTCGTGTTGCCGACAACGGCCGGGGCATCCCGGTCGACATCCATCCGAAGACAAAAGTCTCCGCGCTCGAAACGGTCATGACG
>CAYRQI010000016.1:17167-17381 GCA_964426425.1 uncultured Candidatus Saccharibacteria bacterium
ACGCGGGCGGGAAATTCGGCGGCGAGGGATACAAAGTCTCGGGCGGTTTGCACGGCGTCGGCGTCTCCGTGGTGAACGCGCTCTCCACGAAGGTGCGCGCGGAAGTCCATCGCGACGGCGGCACATACGTGCAGGAATACAAAGAAGGCGGCAAGCCGGTCTCGAAAGTGAAAAAAATCGGCTCGTCCGATCTGCACGGCACGATCATCACCTT
>CAYRQI010000017.1:0-4379 GCA_964426425.1 uncultured Candidatus Saccharibacteria bacterium
CTCCTCCCCCTCCTCCGCCGCCGCCACCGCCACCTACACCCGAGCTGCAGTTCGCCGATGACGGCGTAACGACGACCGAGGTCGTTGCTGCATCGCTTGGTGCAGTGAGCTTGATCGTCTGCTGACCGCCGCTACACGAATCTTGCGTTACCCACGTGGCAGCAGCAGTATGCGAGAGTGTCGGTGCAGCCATCGCGATGCTCGAACCAGGACCGAACAAAACAGTGAACGTAGTCGTGTCGACCGTCGTCGACGCGATCGTCGCGCCACCCGAAGCGATGCTTACGGTCACTCCTCCGACCGATAGGTTGGATGTATTGGCGGAGAGTGTAACATCGTTGAAGTTGGTCGCCGCCGAAGCCGCGAGCGGGAGGAGCAATGCCACGACCGAGACCGATGCTGAAGCTAAGAAGAGTTTCTTCGTCATGCGAGTTCGCTAGCTAGGCTGATAAAGGTGGGCCGCTAGCTAGAGATTATGGACATGTACCGAAGATCCAGACCACCGTCCCGCCGATCTGTGCCGCCCCCTGTCTGTGCGTTGTGGTACTGACAGCGGATGTCGTGAATTCCATCCTTATCGCCGTGTCAGTCGAAGTTGCGTATGTCTGAATACAGCCGATAGTGGCCGTCGATGTCGCTGTGTTCGTGGTTGTGAGCGTCAGCGCCCCCGAGCCTCCACCCATCGTCACGTCTCCTGTAAGTGTTGAGGCTCCTGTTGCCTCCAACGTGCTATAGAATCTAGCTGCCCCAGTCGCCTGGAACGTACTCGATGCTCGGAGCGTACCTGCGGCTGTGAGCGCACCACCTGCCACCGTCGAGGATGCTTGTGACACGAAGCCGCCCATCAGCGTGGAGAGACCGGTGACACCGAGCGTGCCCTGTGTCGCAAAGTTTCCGTTTGCGCCGGTTGTCGTCGCGAAGCCGTTCACCCAGAGATTACCCGCGGCTGTTAGATCCGTCGTCGACGCCTGTTGAAGCGATGACTTGCCGAGCACCGTGAACTGCCCTGCCGATATTGTCGAAGAGGCTGTCGAGATATATCCGCCAAGCGTGGAAAGCCCAGTAACATCGAGTGTGCCTCCTGTCGAGATGTTCGCCGAGATAGTCGTGGCAGCCTGCACCGCGACGATACCGAATAATAGAATGCTTGCAAATGCAATGCCGAGCGTAAACCAGCTCGCGTTGTACACCCAGCTCGCAAAACCCTTCATAACAATGAGAAGTTATTAATAATTGATAATTACTTACGTGCGACCTTGATCCTAAGAAAGCACAGGGAGAAGAAGCTCCCTGCATGCATCTAGATTGTACACCCCACGTTATGAAGCGCTTGGTGGCACAACAGCAATACTGTGGATAAATTCTGCGCTATTCGCCCCGTTAGAAGCAGCGTTTCTAATGAGGTTCGCCGAGTGCGCGGAGGAATTTTTGATCGGTCTCAACGAGCCCCGGGGCCCTCTCCCGCAGCTCCTCAACAATCTCGCGTGCACGCTCGGCATCTCCCCCAAGAAATTCAGCTTTCGCGAGATCATAAAGGACAGGGAAATTGCCCGGCTCGGCTGCTGCGACGTCCTTTAGGAAGCGCACCGCGTTTCCCCACTCTTCTGCAGTGATGTAGTAGCGCGAAGCGCGGCGCGCCGTGTTGGTATCGTGCTTCACGTACGCGACAAGTCCTTTATCAGCCCAGACGGCAGCTTCAGCCGGCTCACCGAGCACCTGGTAGAGCGTCGCAATGATGTAGTAGGGTTCGGCAAAATCCGGCACAAGCTCCGAGTATGCTTTAAGCTCCTCGATCGCCTCTTCATAGTATCCGCGCTTCGTCGCGCTTCGCGGAGGCAAGACGTCACCCTTCTTAATGGACACGTTGGCAAGGAGGTAGCGCGGCTGGATGCGCTTTGGCGAGAGCTCTATCGCCCTTTCAAGTACCTCTCGGAGATGCGCTTCTCCCGGCTCTTCTCCCTTTGGCGCAACATCAAGGACATGCGCATAGTACGTGACGGTGCGCGCGTCATAGGGGTATTTCTCGTAATTGGCCTTGAGAATATCGCGAGCGGCGCGGTAGGCGATCAATCGCTCCTCGCCATCGAGCATGGCGCTCTGTCTCTCTGTATACCACTCGTAGAGCTGGTAGCCATATTCCATGTCGGCATAGGTGCCGAGTGCCATTCCCCGTTCGATTTCATTCGTCGAACGTCGCGCGTCGACAAGCTGGTAGAGATATCCTTCGGCAAGTGCGAGATTTGCGCGAAGCGGCTGGATCGATACGGGAAAGACGAGAAGCGCGACGAGCGCACCGATACCAAGCGACATCCATTGCGGCATCGAGCGAATCGGTAGCGAACTTGCTGTCGAAGGATTCCTCCATACAAAGAGACACGCCAGTAAAACAAAGAATAACCAGAGGGTGAGAGCTGTATCGAAGACAAAGAAATTCTGGGTCGTATACACAATGGCAATGAGCAGGAACCATAGCCCGCGAAACTGCTCTCGGCTGTCGGCCGACGCAATCAGCCGCCACGATCCGTACACAAATATGCCAATCAGTACGAGATATAAAATAAGGCCGAGGATTCCATACTGGACGAAATAATCAAGAAACGCGTTGTGCGTGCGATCGAACCACTGCTCAACAATCTTCGTCGGATCATAAAAATCGTTGAACTTGACTGCGATATGCTCCGACCCAATCCCGAGCAAGAGTTCTTTCGGATTTTCAAAAGCTCCCGT
Organism: uncultured Candidatus Saccharibacteria bacterium; assembly: GCA_964426425.1. Lineage (GTDB taxonomy): Bacteria > Patescibacteriota > Minisyncoccia > Phycocordibacterales > UBA2100 > UBA10103. The sequence goes on from CAYRQI010000017.1 coordinate 2,728, forward strand.
AATGACGTTTCGCCAGATGAAGAGCCGGCTTTCGACAGTAGTATCGGAAAGCGATATCGCCGCAAGACGCTGCACAGGAGCAAACGGAACCGCCGCAAGCTGTGCGCGGAAAGCAAAAAATAGTGCGATGATAACAAGAACTCCGGCAACGCCGACGCGTGCCTTTGCACGGTATGCCCCCTCTCTCCATGCAAAATAGAGCAACACGACGAACGCTGCTGCGAGCATCGCGAGCAACGTGCCACGCGTTGCCGCGGCAAGAATCCCCAAGAGCTGGAGCGTCGCAGCCATGTATGCCCACTTTTGCCATTTTGGAGACACGTCGCGCGCGAGCACAAGAGTGACAAAGAGCGAGAGAGCGATGTAGCTCGAGAAGAAAGTGGGGTTGCCGAAAGTGCTTGAGACGCGCTCCGCTCCACCGGGGAGAAGTGGAATATCCACGCCGGACATCCACTGAAGCCATTGCAGAACACCAAAAAGGGCCGAGAGTGACGCGGTCCAAGCGATCACAATAAAGAGACGTTTGATGAATGCATCGTCGGCATAGAGGAGAGTAAGGTAAAAGAAGCTCGTGAGTGCCGTGAGTGTGAGGAGCCCGTCACCACGATCGAAGATCGACCAAAAGCTGTGATAAAAATCGAGACCCAAGAGCGATGTTATATAGGCCCAACCGAGAAGCGCTGCAGGAATCCACGTGAGCGGATTTCGAAGCCTCGAGAAATAGAATTGCCTGCCGGAGAGCGCGAGAGCGGCAAATGCGCCGAGCGCGAGAAGAAAGACGCCGCGAATCAAGAGCGTCTTCGGCGTCAGGTAGGGATACAGAAGACCGTCGACGTAGACAAGCGCGAAAACTGCTGGTGAGAGTAGCAAGTACGGAAAAATCCGCTCGAAGCTCGACCTCATGATGGGCGCAAGCGATTGATTTCACTCCTGACAGTAGGAACGCTGCCGCCCATTATCCTCTCCATTTCTTGGAGTGCCTCTATCGCCTCTTTTACCTTACCTGTACTCTCGTACCACTGCGCTTTGATCTGGAGAATCTCCGGCGAACCGCCGCCCACGCCCTCTTTGGCTTCTTCAAAGGCCGCCTCGATCGCTGGCGCATCCTCCGAGAAATTTTTCATCAGAAACTGCAGCTTCGCGACATGATATTCAGCGATGTGCGGCTGCGCTTCGACAGCGCGGGCGTAGGCGATGCGCGCTGTATGCAAGGCGCCAAGTTTTTCCATGAGCGCGCCGAGGTTGCGCCACGCGAGACCGGTTTTCTCCGAATCGATCTTCAGCGCCCGGCCGAGGTATTCGTAGGCGCTTTTTCCATCGCCCAGAAGTTCGTACTGGTTTGCGATTGAGACATAGAGAATGTAGTCCGTCGGATCGTCGCCCTTTCCACTCTGGTCGCCGCCGAGAAGACCCTCGGAGCGAGCGATCTCATCGCGTGCGCGCTTCTCGAGCTCGCCTCCATCTTCATAGGTACCTTGCCAATCCCATGAGGTAATCGCGTCGCCCTCTGCGAGAGGAAGTAGGTGCGGTTGATTCCCGGAGAGAAACCATGCGCCCGCGCCGAGCGCGAGAGCAACGACACCGATAAGTACATTCTTGTTGATGTTTTGCATTCGGAGAGTATACCGCATGTGGGTTTTAGGTTCTAGGTT
>CAYRQI010000017.1:4479-7536 GCA_964426425.1 uncultured Candidatus Saccharibacteria bacterium
CACCCAGCACCTTTCACGAAAGGTGCTGGGTAGTTTCCAACGACGAACCCCCGCCACGATGGTGGCGGGGGTTGTCGTTTGTTGGGCCGAATCCCAACCGGAGTTCTCTAGAAGAGAACTGTGAGCTACTTGTGGTGAGCTCAGTCGAACTAGACGCGAGTTATGGAGTACACGTCGTCGCCGTGCCGAATTGGCAGGAGCGCGAGTCGTTGTCCATATCCTTCACGAGGTAGCCGTTCGTCCAGTCAGTGGTCGCGGTCGTGTGACTCGTCGCCGAGCGGTCAGACCAGACCATGTTGGCGGGCCCATGGAGATTTGCCGCCGTGTTGTTCGCAACTACTCCATTGTCGTCCTTGAACGTGATGACGATGCTGTCACCGGAGGCACCCCATCCAGAGAGCGTACCTGCGCGGAGTTCGTACGTCTTCGATGAACCAGCGCCAATTTGCTGTGCTGTACCAGGGGAAGCGGTGCAGGAAGAGTCAGGACAGATCGCGATCGTGTATGGCGAAGACGTTGCGTTCGCAACTGTCGTATTGACAGCCACCGTTGCACCGCCTGTTACGTCGTAGAGCGTCCAGTCAGAGAACGACTTTCCGGCCGTCGTGACAGCGAACGATATCTCACGCCATTCGATCGAGCCCGCCGCGTCGGCAGTAACGCTGAAGCGGTAGAGACCCGTGTTGGCCGCAACGGTATTAGCCGTGTAGCCAGTCGTGAGACGCGCCAAGGTCGGGACCGACTTCTTCACGTACTTCGTGCCGTAGCCCGAAGATTCCGCGGAGTTGACGTCGGCGCTTGCCGCAGTCGTGTCCGTGTTGCCTGCGCCGTCGACAGCCTTGAAGCCACTTTCGTGGGAAATCAAGACCGAGATTGCGGCAGCAGAGTGGGCGCCAGCAGCGATCGTCGGCACATCGACGTAGACGTCGAGGTCAGCCGAGTCGTTCTGCGGCACGTACATCGTGAGGCCGGTGAAGGTCGCCGTCGCGTACTGCTCGCTGCCCGTCGTGAGCGCCTGCGAGACAGTCTTCTCGACGCCAGCCGAGTCCTTGTACTTCAGAGTCACGTTCGAGACGGATGTTGCCGCGTCGTTCGGGACCTTGATCTTGAGCTCTTGGACGGTGAAGCTCGCGTTCTGGCCGTCGAAGTCGAACTTACCGACGTGTACCGAGTTGGTACCCGCGACCACGTTGGAGCTAACCGGTGTGCCCGCATCGCGAGTGACTGTCAAGGTGCCGGAGCCGATCGTGATGGTCTGGAGCGCTACATCAGAACCAACCGTAACCGATTGGCCAGTCGTTGCGCCCGTACCACCTGTCGTGTCGTCAAGCGTCGCGACGATAGTTCCCGTCGGAATACCACTCTTGATGTTCGCGATGACGTTGATGGTCTTCGTTTGCGATGCGCTCATTGGCAGATTCACGCCAAATGAGTTCGATGCCGCAGCAGAAGACTTTGATGAGCCGATCTGCGCGCCCGTCGCGTTGTCGACGAGGCGGAGCTCGGTTACTGATGCGGAGTTGTTGCCCGCGAGATTGATGACAATTGTGTTCACGTTGACTCCCTCGGTAGAACCGGACGAGAGCGTGAACGCACCTATCTTCGCGTTGTTCGTGCCCGCAACCATTGTCTGGTTACCATAGCCCGAAGCCTTCGAACCGGCAAGGCTCGAAGAGGTGACGGTGCGCGCGTTGCCCTCCACTTCGCTGATCGCAGTGGTGAGGCGGTCGCCCGAGGCGATGCCTTCCGTGTCTGCGGTCGCAACGGCAACACCGACGTCGATAGCGCTATTGTTTGGATAATTCACGCTATCTGATGTCTTCGCGTCGCTGTAGATCTCCACAACGTGGGTCTTGCCCAGCTTGAGGACCATCGACGAACCGAGGCTGAATCTTGTGCCGGCAGCCGCCACGTCCGCCGTAGAGCCGACCTGCACTCCGTCCAGCATTATTCTGACGTTGTCAGATGTCGTCGCAGTCGAACCTCCATAGTCGAACGTGACCGTAATACCCTCAACCTTGAGATCATCTCCCGCCGCGCGGAATTCGAAGCGACCCCAAAGGACGTTCGTTGCCGCGACCGCCACGTTCTCCGTAGGAGATGTGTTTGCTTTCGTGACCGAGAGGCCGACGCCCTCCACTGGGTTTGCCGTAACAGCGGTAGGCGCACTCGGTGCGAGAGGTTGGTTGAGCTCGGAGTCCACCAAGAGAATGTCTGTTCCCCTGCGGATCTGGAAGTCGAAGTTCTTCCCTGAAGTGCCAAGCACGTCTGCGACGAGACGGATTTCATTGCCGCCCGTCTCAAGTTTGAGCGGGTTTGCCGTGAGGTCGAAGACAACTTTGTCGCCGACTGTCCCCGGCTGTACAGTTCCGACCTGCACACCCTTCACATACAGCTTGAAGTTCCTGAAGTCGGAATCTTTCGTCGTGCCGCGGTTCTCGAACTGGATCGAGTGCAGCCACGATGCACGAGTGTTGATCGTGAGCGTTGCCTGGAAGACCGTGAGTTCGTTTGTCGGAGCGAACGTCGTGTTCGAAGGCGTTACCGTACCCCACGTCGCCGTCGCGATAGACGCGTTGGAGATGAGGTGCAGGTTACCCGAGATCGGGAGCACCACCGAAGCATCGAGCGGCGCGGAGGCCGTGACGTTCGTCAATTGTACGCCGACTTGGTTGCCGTTCGTCGTGCCGATGTCAGCGCGAACAGAAACGGAAACCGAGCCGCCCGCAGGAACCGTGAAGAGCCCTGCCGAGGCGTTGAAGTTGAAGTTACCGCTCGAGATGCCGGCAGGGTCGGTAAGACGCTTGGCACCGTCATAGAGGTAAATGTTGCTCAAGTCTGTGTCGGTCGAAACACCGATGCGCTTAAACGCAAGGTTCGTGACCGTAACAGGAGCGCCGCTGCCGTTCGTGAAGGTGAACTTCGCGAGGTGAGCGATACCCTGACTCTTGACGATCGTCGTTGCCGGCGGATTGTCTGCCGCGAGCATGACGCGGAGCCCTGCGCCGACTGGAATCGGTGCCGGAGCACCCGGCGTGACCGGCGCGGGAGCCGGAG
>CAYRQI010000017.1:7546-8383 GCA_964426425.1 uncultured Candidatus Saccharibacteria bacterium
GGCTGTTTGCCTTCGCGCGCGTGATCGGACCCCAGTAGCCGGCTGCCGGCGTGATGCCGTTTGCCGCTTGGAATGCCGCGACCGCCGCTTTCGTCTTTGCGCCGAAGTACGATGTTTCATTCCCCGGAGAGCCGGCGCCCGTCGAGGCGATAACTGCTCCGTGCGTATTGAGGAATTTCTGAATCCACATCACTTCACCTCCGCTATTACCTTGTGAGTGATTGCGGGTGAAGGTGTAGCATCCAGCGCCAGAGGTCGCGCCACCCGTGGTGGTGCCGGCCTGAAGCGCCGCGATTTGTGCGAGCAATGCCTGAATCTGCGTCTGAAGGTCAGCGACCGTCTGCGCCTTCGCGGGAGTCGCGAACGCAAACGAGAGCGTGACGATCAAGCCTAAGCCCAGAAGCACTGCTGCAACATTTTTTGTTGCTAATGCTTTACTCATAGTTAATGTTTGACCTTTCTCCCGCTCTTTCTGAAGAAAGGGCGGGAAGCACGCACACTCTTTCGACGAGAATGCGCATGCGTTTGTGTGTCTTCTAATGACTAATAACTGAAGACAACTTAATAATTTTGCCAACCGTCATTCGTCACACTTTCAAAGTGTGTCGGATGTCGGGTTAGCAGCAAGAGAAGTAGAACGAGTTTCGTCCGTGCAATCATAACCGAACGCAATCTGAAATTTCGGGACAGTAATCACTCTTGCGGCAAATTCTTGCCGCTGACTTTTTTGCCACTATGAAGGATGTCAGAGAACGAAGCGGAAGAGCGATCTCGCTCTCGCTTTTCATCGGAATCAATGCGTCTTTATAAAAAGGCGCATCCCGACAATTATATATC
>CAYRQI010000017.1:8393-12269 GCA_964426425.1 uncultured Candidatus Saccharibacteria bacterium
TCAATATAAAGACGAGCGTCTTCGCCCTGCCTTTCAGCAATTCATGCATGCTCCATACGCCAGATGAGTCGAAACCACACTGCAACACAGGAATCATTGTTGTGCAAGTGCATACGTGCTCCAGCGCTTTGACCCAATCTTCTTCACACGCCCGAGCTCTACGAGGCGCTTCAACTCGCGCTGTATCATCTTCTCGCTGTAGGCAGGCAGGTTTGCCGCGACGTCCTTTATGCCTAGCTGTCCTTGATTTTCAAGAACGCTCACAATCTCCTCTGCTCTCGAACGTGATTGCGGGGGGCTAGCGGACATTGATATGGTACGCGCTTGTACGTCCTTTACGCGGCGTGGTATTCGCCTTGCCTGTATGTCCGATACGACTTCCTTCGGGGCGTGCACCGAGCCGATCAAGAAATCCTCCCTCCCTAGTGATACTCTTTCCGAGAGTCCTGACCGATGCGCCGTTGCAAGCGAGATGCCAAGTTCGTCAAGCGCTTCAATAAGCGCTGCGGCGTTCTGAAGTGAGATACGGCCCGATGCCGCGAGTATCCTGACGAGAGAGATTAGTCCGCGTATCTTTCCCTCGGCGTTTAGAAGACCTTGGGATTCAGGACTTCGAAGCTCATCGCGCAACGACAGTATCGAAGAAAGCAAATCGACTGCGGCATGGCGCGCCGCAACCCTCACAGGCTCCTGCTCTGCAATGTGGTTTGTGGCGATATGAATGGCCGCCGCGATTCTTTCAGCCCGCCGATAAGCACGTTCAGCGGAGATATTGTGTCCAAAAGCATCTGTCCGTATTGTTGTACTATCAAGAAATCTCGCAAGGATGTCCTTTTTCACGACGTCCTTCATCTCGTCCATTGTGGCGCCATCGTGTCCGTAATGTCCGTTACACGAGGTACGTTCGATTATATCGGTCACTAAAGACAATGCAATGGGATCATTGATGTATATAAACGATTTGCTGAAAACATTGCGAAAAACCGAGCTAAAGCGGAATGCTATGATAGTGTCATGAAAGAAAAACGTCGAAATGGCAAGAATCGGCGAAAAGATGGTGAAGCCGAAGTGCCGATGGCACGAGTAAGTCCCGAGGTCTTGCGCGGTGTTTCCGCGGTATTTCTTTCCGCCATAGCCGTGTTTCTGCTCCTCGCAAGCGCACATGCGGCAGGAGCACTTGGAGAGATAGTATATGGGTGGCTCTCCTACCTCCTCGGCATAGGCTACCTTTTGCTGCCACTCTCGCTCATCCTCATCGCGACAGCTGTCGTGCGTTCTTTCGAGCGACACTTCGGAATCGTGCAGCTTGGAAGCATAGTGATCTTCCTCCTCGCCGCACTCGGGCTCGTAAGCATCGCGTTTCAAGGCAGGGGCGGCGTTATCGGCTCGGCTGTTGTTTCCCCTCTCGTAGCTGCTATTGATACACCGGCTACCATTATCTTCCTCGGCGCCTTCATCGTCGCCGCGCTCATCATCACATTCGACGTTCACCTCGGCATGCTTTTTTCGTCAATCCGTGAACGACTACGCGCGCGGTCGCGAGAAGAAACACCTATTGACGATGTTTCCGTCGTCGGACTACCCACGGAGGAGAGCGAACCCCAAATTGCGGCGGATGTTGAAGAAGAAACGATCTCCGAGCCGGAGATGGAGGAGAAAAAAGCGAGCGTTGCGCATTTCCTTGAGCCGAAGCAAGAAGCCACTGAAGGCTTCCCCATCATTGCGGCGACTGGTTCCGAGTATGCCCCTCCGCCGATTTCTATACTCGCAAAAAATCACGGCAGACCCGAAGTGGGCGACGTGAAGGCGAATATGAATATCATCAAGCGCACGCTCCAGAATTTCGGCATTATGGTTGAGATGGACGAAGCTTCAATCGGCCCGACGGTAACACGCTATGCGCTAAAACCTGCCGAGGGCGTGCGCCTCTCGAAGATCGTTGCGCTCCAGAGCAACCTTGAGCTCGCGCTCGCCGCCTCCCCTGTGCGTATCGAAGCGCCAATCCCCGGAAAATCGCTTGTGGGGATCGAGGTGCCGAACATCGCGCGCGCAACACTCGGACTTGCGCCACTCATTTCGGACGAAGCATTCGCCAGCTCCAGGAAGCCGCTTCTCCTCGCTCTTGGGCGCTCGATCACTGGCACTGCGCACTTTGCGGATCTCGCACGCATGCCGCACCTCCTCGTTGCGGGCACGACGGGTGCGGGAAAATCAATCATGATCCACGACTTTATCGCCTCCCTCCTCTATCGTTGTGGTCCGGAGCGGCTTCGATTCATCATGGTAGACCCAAAACGCGTTGAGCTGACAGCATACAACTCGATCCCCCACCTCCTCAGCCCTGTCATTACCGACGCAAAGAAAGCAATCTCCGCTATAAAGTGGCTCGCAAAAGAAATGGAACGCCGGTACAATATTCTCGAGACGGAATCTGTCCGCGACATTGCCTCCTACCACGAAAACGTCGTCGCTCCGGCGCTGGAGAGATTGCAAAAAGGCCCCTCAACTTCGCTCGGGGCGGGCATTGCCCCCGAGGTGCCCGAAGCAATGCCCTACATTGTCGTCATTATCGATGAACTCGCCGACATTATGGCCACGTACCCACGGGAACTTGAAGCGGGCATTGTGCGGCTCGCGCAAATGAGTCGCGCCGTTGGCATCCATCTTATTCTCTCGACGCAGCGGCCAAGCGTGAAAGTAATAACCGGCCTCATCAAAGCCAATATCCCCGCGCGCATCGCCTTCCAAGTCGCCTCGCAGATCGACTCCCGCACGATCCTTGACACGGGAGGCGCAGAAAAGCTTCTCGGCGCAGGCGACATGCTCTTTCTCTCCGGCGAGATGAGCAAGCCTCGGCGCATTCAGGCGCCATTGATTTCAGAAAGTGAAGTGAAGAAAGTTGTCGCGTATGTGGCGCGGCAAGGCGGCGGAGAGATCGTGAGCGAAATCGACTTTAGCGAAAAGATGGGCGGTACCGAGACACTCTTCTCGTCCATGGCCGAAGAGGAGGATGATGACGAGCTCTACGGCGAAGCAAAGCGGACCGTCGTCGAAGCGGGCAAAGCCTCCACTTCATACCTCCAGCGCAAACTTGGGATAGGCTACGCACGCGCTGCTCGTTTAATGGACCTTCTCGAAGAACGTGGCGTCATTGGCCCAGCCGATGGAGCAAAGCCGCGCGAGATCATCGGCCTGCCCGCCGGCAGGCAGGCGCCGAATGCGGACGAACTCGCGCAGGAGCCAACGTCGGAAGAAGAACGCGTGTGAGAGAACAGAAAACAGAGAGCAGAAAACAGAAAATGCACATCCGCATCCTTGCTATTCACCGTTCACTATTCACTGTTCACTAATATGTTGCCCTACTACGACAGCCGACTCACGCGCATCGTCCTCGTTGTTTTTTTTCTCACGCTCGCCGTCTACGCTACATACGAAATCCGCGGACTCATGTCGGGTCCCACGATCGAGATTGAGAACAGGGTAATGGAGGTTTCGGAGCAATTTATCACGATAGAAGGAAAGGCGGAGCGCATTGCCACGCTTTTGATGAACGGCAAAACGATACCTGTGACTGAAGATGGAAGCTTCGCAGAAGGGTATGTGCTCGCAGAAGGGTACAATCGCATTGTGCTCGAAGCGCGCGATCGGTACGGAAACGCGATGGAGCGTGAGATCGAAATCGTGTACACCCCGGCCTCCTCACCATCTTCAATAGCACCCTGAACGCAATCCTGTATACTCTAGACCATGTCACTCAAGAAAAGGGAAAGGGTTCCGTCTAAAACGATCGGCACTGAAAACAAAGACATCGACCGCGCGATAGCAGAGATAAAGACCAAGTTTGGCGACGACGCTATCATGAAATTAGGCGAGGCG
>CAYRQI010000017.1:12279-14575 GCA_964426425.1 uncultured Candidatus Saccharibacteria bacterium
GGCGAGGCGCCAAAGGTTGACGTGAACGCGATCCCCACGGGCTCCATCGGCGTCGACTGGGCGCTTGGCATCGGCGGCTTGCCGCGCGGGCGGATCATAGAGATCTTTGGCCCCGAGAGCTCGGGCAAGACGACGCTATCGCTCCACGTTGTTGCTGAAGCGCAGAGAAAAGGCGGCATCTGTGCCGTTGTGGACGCAGAACACGCGCTCGATCCCGAATACGCAAAAAGACTTGGCGTGAACATCGAGCAGCTCCTTATCTCACAACCCGACACGGGAGAGCAGGCGCTCGAGATTGTTGAGTCGCTCGTCCGGAGCGGGAAAATCGACGTCATCGTCGTTGACTCGGTGGCCGCTCTCACGCCAAAGGATGAGATCGAGGGCGACATGGGGGCGCAACACGTCGGCAAACAAGCGCGACTGATGAGCCAAGCGCTGCGGAAACTCACCGCCATCGTCGCGAAAACAAAGACCGTCGTCATTTTCATCAACCAGATCCGGATGCAAATCGGCGTGATGTTCGGCAACCCTGAAACAACGCCGGGAGGCAAGGCGTTGAAGTTTTACACATCAGTTCGCATCGACATACGCCGCATCGCGCAGATAAAGAAAGGTGATGAAGTGATGGGCGGCCGACACCGCGTGAAGATCGTGAAGAACAAGGTCGCGGCGCCATTCCGCCAGACCGAATTCGACATGCTCTACGGCGAAGGTATTTCAAAAGAAGGCGAGGCGCTCGCCTTGGGTGAGAAGTACCGCATCATCGAAAAATCTTCCGGTGGCTCGTATAAGTACGGTGAACACGCGCTTGGCCGCGGCTACGATGCCGCGCGCACGTACCTCCGAGAGAATAAACCGGTCTTGAACCAGCTCCTGAAAGAAATCCGCAAAGCACTCGCCGAAGGCGTCGAAAAAAGCGGTACAAGCGCAGAGTGATTTGTCGACAAAGAGCGAGCGGAGCAGTGTGCTCTAAGGGTCTTCGCGCAAGCCGACAAGCCGATGAGGCCGAGGGGGCACGCCGCGAACTCGCGGCGACGTGACCCGATGAGCACACTGCTCTCGAGCAAAATCTATTGTACATTTTGTGCATCTATGTATTATGCAACCTTAGTTGCTCACGCCTGCCTATTGGCAGACAGGACTCTCCGAGTCGTTGATTAACCAAACAGCTGAATCAGAGATGGGCACGAAACGCCCCGCAAAGGCACACAACAAAAAAAAGAAAAACGGTCCGAAGAAATTTTGGCTCTTGGGCCGAGAAGAGATCAATACTGCGCACTTCGACATCACGCCCGAGGGGACGCTTTTGGTGCGCGAAGGAAACTACCAATACAATATCTACGATATTATCAAGAAGCACGGCACGCCGACGGAGATCTTCTTCCCAACCATCGTCGAGAACCGCGTGCGCGACCTCATCGAGACTTTTAACGCCTTCATCAAGGTCACAGGCTACAAGGGCCGCTTTTACTACCACTACCCGATGAAGGTTAACCAGAATCGGGAGTTCGTACTGCCGGCAGTCGCTGAGGGCGCGAACCTCGACGTAGGAAGCGTCAACGAGCTCTTCGTCGTGAAGCGTATGGTAGAGCAGGATAAGTTTAACGAAAAGATCCGCGTCATCTGCAACGGCCCAAAGACAGAACGCTACATGGAACTTATAGAAGAGCTACGCGGAAAGGGTCTCATCGTCATTCCCATCATCGAGGATATGGTCGAGCTCGAGCGCATGAAGCGCTTCAAGGGCGAGGTCGGGATCCGTGTCGACCTCAAGGTCAAAGTCGCAAGCCACTGGGACAAACGCTACAACCGCTATGGATTTACCGAGGAAGAATTGGTGAACATAGGCAAGATACGCAACCTCGCGGTTCTGCATTACCACATTTCGAGCCAGATCGAGCGCATCAACGGTCTCAAGGAACCTCTGAAGCGCGCGATTGCCCTCTACGCAAAGATGCGTGAGAAGAATCCGCAGCTCGATACCATCGACATAGGGGGCGGCGCGGGCGTGCCATACGACAAACGAAAACGTTTCTACACCGGGAGAAGCCTCATCAGCCAACTCGTGAAGACCGCAAAGAGGCAGTGCGACCGCCTCGGCGTGCGCCATCCAAATCTCATTGCCGAATGGGGTCGCTACGTCGTCGCACCCGCGCAAATCACGATCTACAAGATCACTGCCGAGAAGCAGGCCTACAATAAGGGTGGCAACAGCTGGTACGTGATAGATGGTTCCTTTATGAACGATCTACTCGACACGTGGGCCATCAAGCAGAAGTGGCACGTGGTTCCCGTC
>CAYRQI010000017.1:14585-17260 GCA_964426425.1 uncultured Candidatus Saccharibacteria bacterium
GCATAGCAAGAAGCTCTCGCGGGTGTGGATCGGCGGGAGGTCCTGCGACAGCGACGACAAGTACACCGCAGGCGGAGGCTACATCCTTTTGCCAAAGCTTTCGGATACCGACGAGCTGTATATCGCATTTCTCGACACCGGCGCGTATCAAGATTCCCTTGCCTCGCACCACTGTCTCCTCTCATCACCATTGAAGCTGGTCGCCCAGAATGGAGAGATAAAAATCGCGCGAAAACGCGAGACCCCGGAGGAGGTCGGCAAACAGTTCGGTTGGTAAGGTGTTCATAGACTCGTATGCGCTCGCCAAGAAAAACTAACGCTTTCGGGGATTTCCCGGAACAGTATCGAGATCCGAAGAAAGCAAAGATCGCGATCCTTCCCGTTCCCTACGACGGCACCTCCACCTATGGAAAAGGGGCCGATAAGGGGCCCTCTGCGCTCCTTGCCGCCTCATACCAGCTTGAGAACTACGACATCGAAACAAAGACCGAGGTCTTCAGACACGGCATCTACGTCGAGACAGCCGTGAGGGAGAAATCATCACCTGAAAAAATGGTCGCGGCGGTCGAGAAAAAAGTGTCCGATATACTCGGCAGGGGAAAATTCTGCGTGATGCTCGGCGGAGAACATTCAATCACACCGGGTGCTGTGCGTGCGCACGCGAAAAAGTATAAGGACCTCACGGTGTTGCAGCTCGATGCGCACACAGACATGCGCGAGGAGTACGAGGGTTCGAAGTGGAACCATGCATGCGCAATGGCGCGCATCAAAGAGTTCAGGCCAGTCCAAGTCGGCATCCGCAGTCTCGATGTCGGAGAGATGGCAAACATCCAAATGGACCGGGTCTTCTTCGCAAAGGATATCCACGATAATGACCGATGGATGGAAAAGACGATCTCAAAACTTGGGAGAAACGTCTACGTGACAATCGATCTCGACGTGTTCGACCCCGCCGTCATGCCTTCCACTGGCACGCCCGAGCCGGGAGGCTTAGGATGGTATCAGGTACTTCAATGCCTCAAACGTGTGGCCGCGAAGCGAACCATCGTTGGATTCGACATCGTCGAGCTCCTTCCGCGTAAAGAAGACCCGGCGCCAGACTTTTTGGCTGCGAAGCTTGCGTATACGCTCTTGAGTTATATATTCTCGAAGTGACATGGCAACAGTACTGATACTAGGAGCAGGAGGTGTCGGGAGCGTCACCGCGCACAAGTGCGCGATGAACCCGGATATCTTTACAAACATTCATCTCGCTTCCCGCACGATCGCAAAGCCAAATGCGATCAAGAAAGATATCAAAAAACGCTGGGGGGTGAATATCGAGACTCATGTTGTGGACGCCGACAAACCGAAGGAAGTGATCGCGCTCATCAAAAAGACGAGACCAGAGGTCGTCATCAACGTCGCGCTTCCCTACCAAGACCTTGCCATCATGGACGCGTGCCTCGCGACCAAGGTGCACTACATCGATACCGCCAATTACGAGCCGAGAGATGAAGCGCACTTTGAATACAGCTGGCAGTGGGCATACCACAGTCGCTTCAAGAAGGCGGCCATTATGGCGGTCTTAGGTGCGGGCTTTGATCCGGGAGTCACGAACGCCTACATCGCCTACCTTGCGAAAAAATATTTCGACAAAATCAAGTACGTAGACATTCTCGATGCCAATGCGGGAAGCCATGGCAAATCATTCGCGACGAATTTCAATCCTGAAATAAACATCCGCGAAGTGACGCAGAAGGTAAAACATTGGCGCAAAGGCAAGTGGATTAAAACGCCGCCCATCATGGACCCGAAGAGCGTGCACTTTACCTTCAATTATCCCGTTGCCGGAAAATGGGAAAGCTATCTTCTCTTCCATGAAGAAATGGAGTCATTGGTGAAGCACTTCCCTTCGGTAGAGCGCATGCGTTTTTGGATGACATTCGGCGAAAATTACCTCACCCACCTCCGCGTTATGCAATCCATCGGCATCTCGCGCATTGACCCGATCAATTTTGAAGGGAAAAAGATCGTGCCTATCCAATTCTTGAAAGCGCTTCTCCCCGACCCTGGATCTCTCGCGACCGGATACAAGGGATACGCGGTTATCGGCTGCATCGTGACTGGTGTGAAGAACGGAAAGACGATCACAAAATACATATACAACGTCACTGACCACGCCAAGTGTTTCCGAGAAGTCGGTTCGCAGGGTATTTCGTACACCGCGGGCGTGCCACCAGTGATCGCCGCGATAATGATCCTGCAAGGCAAATGGAAAGGTGCTGGAGTTTTCAACGTGGAGGAGCTCGACCCCGAACCATTTCTGAAAGCGCTTGCAAAGAACGGTTTGCCGTTCAAGGTCGTGAATCACAAGCCGCTTCCTGCGAGACTCGGCATCGTACGATGAGACCTGCCTCGACACTCGATCCGCGAAAGATCGAAACTCCCGCGTTCGTGATCGAAGAGAAGTTACTTCGACACAACCTCGGTATCCTGAAACGAGTGCAAAGAGAAAGCGGCGCGACAGTGCTCCATGCGCTCAAAGCGTGGGCTACCTGGCCACTCTTCCGCATCGTCAAGGAATACTTGGACGGCACCGAGGTGAGCTCCTTACATGAAGCTCGGCTCGGGTACCACGAATTCGGACCGGAAGTCCACATGTACGCGCCCGCATACAAGAGGGATGAGTTTGA
>CAYRQI010000018.1:0-8404 GCA_964426425.1 uncultured Candidatus Saccharibacteria bacterium
AATATATGTATAATCATATGTACTGTACTCCTCCCCCTCTTCGAGCGCAAGGTATAGTCTATTCCAACGCAAGATGGTGCTGAAATCGGAGACGATTCCAGCGTAAAGGGAGCCCAAAGGACTCCCTGACGCGGAGTCGCCGTATCATGCCGGTTGTATGACCATCGGTATGAATGACGACAACGTCGTGAGTATCGCACAACTCAGGGAGTTTCTGAAACTCTCGAACAGTGCGACCTTTAGCAGGAAGGATCGGAAGGAAGCGTACGAGTGGATCGGTCGGACACTCGGGAAGTTCGGATACCACCAGCTCGGTAAGAAGGACAAGGGGGTGGTGCGTGCGTACATCCGCACGATGACCGGGTACTCGGACACGCAGCTCGACCGGCTGATCCGGAGGAAGCGCGAGGTGGGGCGCGTCGTGCAAAAGGAGCGCACACAGCCGACGTTCCCGACCATCTACACGCCGGAAGACATTGCACTCATCGCGGAAGTGGACAATGCAGAAGGTCGGAGGACGGGAGGAGCCCTTCGAAAGACGCTCGCCGACATGTTCCTGGTGTACGGAGATCGACGATTCGAGCGACTCTCGAAGATCAGTGTCTCGCACCTGTACAACCTGCGAGGAACGCGGGTGTACCAGAGCCGATCTCTCTCGTACACAAAGACACCGACCACCTCCGTCGATATCGGGGTCAGGAAGAAACCCCGCTCGGAAGGGAAACCCGGGTATCTCCGCGTAGATTCCGTGCATCAGGGTGATTTGGACAAGCAGAAAGGCGTCTACCACATCAACCTTGTGGACGAGGTGACGCAGGATGAGATTGTGGTTACGGTAGAGGGAATCTCGGAGGAGTTCCTGCGCCCTGCGCTCGAGGCGGCGCTCGGGTACTTCCCGTTCCGCATCCTCGGCTTCCACTCCGACAATGGCAGCGAGTATCTCAACAAGATGGTGGCACGGCTCCTGCAGAAGCTCCTGATCGAGCAGACCAAATCGAGGGCAAGGCAAACGAATGACAATGCCCTTGTGGAAGGAAAGAACGGCAGTGTTGTCAGGAAGCACTTCGGGTACATGCACATTCCGCGAAAGTACGCGAAGCTGATGAACGAGTTCAATCGTCGGCACCTGAACCCATACCTCTTCTTCCACCGGCAGTGCGCGTTTGCGGACGAGATCATCGACGAGAGAGGCAAGATTAAGAAGGTGTACAAGACGTACCTCACGCCGTGCGAGAAGCTCCTGTCGATTTCGAACGTCGAGCAATACCTGAAACCCGGGATTACCACAGAGGCGCTTCGGAAAAGAATGATGGAGAAGACTCACCTCGCCGCAGCGAAGGAAATGCAAGAAGCGAAGAAGCAATTATTCAAAGAAATTAAACGCCGCATGGTACAATGATTTCAGCACCATTCACGGATTAGAAAATACTGGGCTTTGCTGGCCTTACTCTGCCGGCGGAGCGGTTGTATCTCCGGTTGGCGCCGGCTCAACTTTTACGAGCTCTACGTTGAAAACGAGGGTTGAATTGGCAGGAATGATTACTGCCCCAGAGGCAGGATCGGTCACATTCTCCCCGCCATAGCCGAGTGAGGGTGGGATCTGCATCACGCGCTTGCCGCCTTCCTTCATACCGTTCACCCCGATTTGGAATCCAGCAATGATGCCGGGCGCGCCGAGCTGGAAGACAAGCGCCTCATTGCCATGTGCTTCTGAGCTGTCGAAAACCGTGCCGTCTGCGAGCATGCCGGTGTAGAGTACCGAGACGATTGAGCCCGGCGTTGCGGTTGCGCCGGTGCCAACCGTCACATCTTGCGCCTGCACTTGATCGCTAGAGATTTCCTGCGTTTGGGCAGTTCCGCCGTAGTTTTGGTAGACGTAGTAGCCGCCTCCAGCGAGGAGTGCGACTACGACGATGATAATGAACATGGTCTTTGTATTCATATGCATGTGAGTCTATCCTGCGGATACGCCGCGCGCAATGGCACCTCGGTGCATAAGTGGTCCTGCAAGCGTATCATGCAGTTATGGAACCTTTGGCATCACAAATCAGACCAACAACACTAAACGAGTTTGTCGGGCAGTTTCATCTGACCGGAAAAGGAAAGCCGTTGCGCGTCGCGATTGAGAAGAAGGAGCTGTTTTCTTTTATTCTCTGGGGCCCGCCGGGGAGCGGAAAGACGACACTCGCGCGCATATACGCAAACGCGCTCGATGCAGAATTTCATGAACTTTCGGCGGTTGACGCCGGCAAAGACGACATCAAGCGCGTGATCCCAAAGAGGGGCGCGCTGCCACTCGGGAAACCAGTTGTTCTTTTCGTTGACGAGATTCACCGCTTCAATAAAGCGCAGCAGGATTTTCTCCTGCCGTTCGTCGAGCGTGGCGACATAACGCTCATTGGCGCAACGACGGAAAATCCTTCGTTCGAGGTCATTGCTCCCCTTCTCTCGCGCTGTCGAGTGTTCGTCTTGAACGAGTACACTGAAGATGAAATGAAAAAGATTATCAGGCGGACAAAGCTCAAAATTCCCAAAGACGCAGAAGAGTTTCTTGTCGCCATGGCGAACGGTGATGCGCGGCAAGCAATCACTGTTCTCGACGCTGCACAGAAGTTGTATGGAACAATCTCTGTTGAGACGCTCAAGGAAGCGATACAGTCCAAACATCTCCGCTACGACAAGAAGGGGGAGGAGCACTACAACACCATTTCCGCGTTCATAAAATCAATGCGCGCGGGGCAACCCGATGCTGCTATCTATTACTTGGCGCGGATGGTCGAGGCTGGCGAGGACCCAAAATTCATCGCGCGGCGAATGGTCATCTTTGCGAGCGAAGACGTGGGGCTCGCGCAACCGACGGCCTTAGTCGTTGCGAATGCGGTCTTTGAAGCGGTGCGCAGTATCGGGTATCCCGAAGCTGCGATTAACCTCGCGCACGGTGTCGCATACCTCTCGCAGTGTAAAAAAGACCGCCGCGCCTACGACGCTCTGCAAGAAGCGATGGAGGATGTGCGCACGTTCGGCAACCTCCCCATCCCCCTCAAAGTCCGCAATCCGGTGACGAAGTTGATGAAGAATCTTGGGTACGGCAAGGGCTATGAAAAATATGACAAAGAAAACTACTTACCGGAGAAGTTGAAGAAGAAAAAGTATTTACCGTAGCGCCGGTTCTGACGGCAGGTGCACAATATCCTTTTTGTGCGACATGGATGTGCAGGGTTATAGCCGAGCGTCGTCGGGCTTGGCATCTCGCGCCGGGTGACGAGCTGCTCATCTTTCGAGATACGGGGACAGATACGGAGGACACAGATACGGGGACAGGCGCCGTTTTTCTCGGGGGTACACTACATTAAATTGGATTGGTGTCTAAAACAGGGTCCAAGTCAATGCGATGCGAGGTCAGATATTGTGAATAATATCAACCGCGTTGGAGTGTACTCAATTTATTTTCGAGCCGCTAGAGCAAACTGGTCAAAGTATTTTTCGAGGCTTTCGAGCGTGCTTCCATACTCTTTTCCTCCCAAGGCCGCGTCACAGAAGACCTCGCGCGCACGCCCGATTTCGCGAAGCCGTCCGCGCCAGCGGGCATCCATGAGCGTTAGATCGAAGAGCTCGAGCGCCCGATCGCGCGCATTGAGAAATCGAGTTGCATCTTTCCCCTGCGAGAGCCGGGCGCGATGGACTTCACTCCCGATATTGCCGAGTTGCTCGGCGAGAGTAAACGTAAACCAGCGACCGCCCGCAAGTTCCGAGTGTTGGAAGACCATATCAATCGGTCACAAGCCGGCCAATTATTTCGGTGATGCGTTTGCGAATGTTCTCGTCGTCTACTCCCCGTGAGCGATTACCGAATGCTGGCTTGAGGTTAATTACCGAATCAAATTCGATAAACGCGTCACCTTGTTCTGCTGGATACAAATTGATGCCCCAAATATGTTCTCGATTCGAACCCTCTTTTTCAATGAGTTCGGTCTCGGCGTCGGCGTGAAGTTCTGCGCCCACGGCAAGAATGCTCTGTTGCACGTCCACCGCGGCTTTCACGAGGCCGCCGAAACGCTCGTTGGCTATTTTCTGCAGTTTACTTCTTGAGATATGGTCCTTAATGATGTGTATGTCCATGGATTCGTCATCATAGCACTTTCACTCCATGCAAGGGTTATGCACAGGCGCATTCGTTGTTTCTTCATGCAGGAAAGTTACAGTTGAGGTGTGCGCATTATGGGCGCACGTGGATGCGCATGTGCATAAATTTTGTATGTATGGTCGCAAGAAAAAGTATGTGGCTCGTCGCGATCGCAGCGGCGTCTGTTTGGATTTTATTGGCACTTCCGACGTTTGCGTCAGCGGCACTCTTTGATCCGCCGCTCGGGACAACAATCTTTAATCGTGTCATACAGCAACTCTGCGAAATACAGCAGGCGCTCGGCAATCGCGTGAGACTCGCCGACCCGGCCAGGTGTGCTCCTCCGCCACCGCCGCCTCCTCCCCCAGCAACACTCACGCTTATAAAGATGGTCGTGAACGACAACGGTGGAATTGCAACTCCCTCTGACTTCACCGTTCACCTTCACCAAGCACCGGATATGGTTGATGTCCCGGGTTCTCCGCAACCGGGAAGCGCGACGGGAACAACGTACGCCGATCTCGCTCCCGGCAGCTACCATGTAGCGGAAACGGGAGGGCTTTCGGGGTACGTTGCATCTCTTAGCGATGATTGCGACATGAGCGGAAATATCACGCTTGCTGCGGGGGAAAACAAGACATGTACGATAACAAACGACGATACGGCAGGGCGACTCATTGTCGACAAGGTGACGGTGCCGGCAGGAAGCGCGGCGGTCTTTACCGTCATGGCGACGGGAACGGGCGCGATCTCTGCAGGTGGAGCGGGCACTATCACCGATGCGACGAGCACAGAGTTCATAGTGTCAGCGGGCACGTACTCTGTTTCTGAGTCTGCGCTCACCGGCTGGATCCAAGTCAGCAACACCTGCGTGGATGTTGTGGTGGGCATTGGGGAAACGAAAACATGCACCATTGTGAACCATCGGTTGCCGAAACTTACCGTCACAAAAATTGTGATCAATGATGACGGTGGCACCGCGACGACATCCGATTTTGTATTGTTTGTTGATGGCGCAACAACGACCTCGGGCGTGCAGAATGTCTACGCGACCGGCATACGAATGGTCTCAGAAGGTGCTCATGATGGCTATACCTCGACCATTGGAGGCGACTGCGCCTCGGACGGTGCTGTCACTCTGGCGATCGGCGACATCAAGTCCTGCACGGTCACGAACAATGACAATCCACCCGCACAAGGAGCACTCCTCATTACGGAGGTTTTGTACGATCTCCCAAATGATGACAGCAAGGGAACCGAGAATCAGAATGAGTGGGTTGAGATCTACAACGGGACAAACGTCGTGATCAACGTGGGAGGATTTACCTTGGGAGACGGCAACGCGACAAGTACGATTCCTGAGAATACATTGCTTGTACCTGGTACATATCTCATCGTGACGGGGTCGACGACAACCGCGATGTTCTGGTCGATTCCTGAAGACGCAGTGCTTGTCGCAGTAGCAAATGCTGAAATAGGAAATGGTCTTGCAAACACGGGCGACCACGTTGTACTCACAAGCTCACTCGGTATAGAAATGGATGCAGTTAGCTGGGGCAATGACACGGCAGTGTTTACGCCTTCAGTGCCTGACGTCTCACCGGGAAGCTCGATTGTGCGAACAAGCAATACGACTGACACGAATGCCGCGGCAGATTGGGTTGGAGATGCGACTCCGACGCCCGGGTCGACCTCGTAAAGAGCCTAGACGATATTGTGCGACGCCTGTGTTGCACAATATCGTCAGGTTTTCCGACGCGTCAGCGTTGGAACAACCTATATTGCGCGACGCATGCGGTACACTTAGAAAGTGGCCGACTTGAAGACACTCAAAACCCGGTTTCTCGAGTACCTCGAGGTCGAGAAAGGTCGGAGTGTGAAGACGATCGAGAACTACGATCGCTACCTCTCGCGTTTCCTCCGCTTTGCCAAGATTCCAAAGCCGTCAGAGATTACGGACGAAATCGTCCGGCAGTTCCGCCTGCACCTAAATCGTCAATGGGGTACATCTCAAAACTTGAAACTAAAAACTCAAAACTATTATATGATCGCGCTGCGCGCTTTTCTCAGATACTTGCGCAAAATAGGCATCGAGTCACTCCAGCCGGAGCGTATCGAGCTTGCGAAGGTAGGCGCACGCGACCTCGACCTCATCACGACGAACGAGCTTGACCGTCTCTTGAAAGGGCCAACTGGCGATTCTCTCATATCCCTCCGCGATCGCTCGATACTCGAGCTCTTATTCTCGACGGGATTGCGAGTGTCGGAGCTTTGTTCACTCAATAGAGACATCGATCTCTCGCGTGACGAATTTTCCGTGCGCGGCAAAGGCGACAAAGTGCGCGTTGTCTTCCTCTCTCCTTCTGCAAAGAAGGCCGTTGCTGAATATCTCAAAAGCCGTGATGACATAGGCGAAGCTTTGTTTGTCGGCTACGGTAAGGGTGGGAATGGCGGCAGGGGCAAAGACGCAGTCCGGCTTACCTCCCGCTCGGTCGAGCGGATCGTCAAACGGTACGCAATCAAAGCAGGGATCACGCGCAAGGTCACCCCACATATCATCCGGCATCTGTATGCCACCGACCTGCTGCAGGCGGGCGCCGACCTGCGCTCCGTTCAGGCACTGCTTGGCCACGCCAACATCGCGACAACGCAAGTCTACACGCATGTAACGGACAAGCACCTCCGGGAAGTTCACCGCGCCTTTCACGGCAAACGGAGGAAGTCCTAGTGTGCGGGGCGGGAGCTGTGCGGGTACACAATGCGCAAAACGTGGTGCGGTTCACGCAGGACGATTGGCCTCTGTGGTGTTGCCACTCTGTATGAATCTGCCGTATCTCCCCGCACGACGTTAAAGGTGCTCCACTCTCTACTCCCCTTTTCTTCCGGTTTTCCGAACAAGCTCAATTCCCGTCCTGTGAGAATTTCTTTTATGTGTTTCATACACGCGCGATTGGTTGATAATCGCATACGCGAAGACAGTTGTACTCCGCCCCCACTTACCGAGAGTACCGTGGGAGTCTGATTTTTTCGTGAAGGGGTGCTATCGTACGAGGGTGAAACTCATCTCTTGGAATGTCAACGGTATCCGCAGCATTCACCGAAAAGGCGAGCTCGTACCGTTTCTCGAAAAGGTGAAACCCGATATTGCCTGCTTCCAAGAGACGAAGGCAGAAGAGCACCAATCAGAGGTTGACTTGCCCGATTACGAGGAGTATTGGAACTCCTCGAAGGGACGCAGAGGCTATGCGGGAACTGCTATGTTCACAAAAAGCAAGCCCTCGAGCCTTATTTTCGGGTTTCCTCCTGAAATCCTTGAAACATACAACCTTGCGGACGGCTACGGCGATCCGAACGAAGAGGGGCGTCTTATTACGGCGGAGCTTGAAGATTTTTATGTCGCCAACGTCTACACGCCGAATGCCAAGCCTGATCTTTCTCGCTTGCAACTGCGGTACAAGCACTGGGATCCGGCATTTCTGGCATTTCTCAAGCACCTTGAGAAGAAAAAACCGGTGATTTTTTGCGGGGATCTGAACGTGGCGCATACGCCGGACGACCTCGCGAACCCGAAGGAAAACGAAGGGGAGCATGGCTTCACGAAAGAGGAGCGCGAGGGAATAGACAACATACTAGAAGCGGGATTCGTGGACACCTTTCGGCTTTTTACGAAAGGCAAAGGATACTACACTTGGTGGAGCCATTTCTCGAACGCGCGGGCACGCAACATCGGCTGGCGTATTGACTACTTCTTCGTAAGCAGAGCTCTTTTGCCTCACGTTGTGTCCGCGAAGATCCATGCTGACGTGTATGGGTCAGACCACTGCCCTATTTTCCTAGAGCTAGACATATAGCCATTTGGGGTGGCCGTCCGTTATCCACATCCCGTCCTTTACAATGTCTTTTACTTCGGTATCGTAATGGACAGGGATAAGGACATTGTCCTATCCTATAAAGGTTTTGCGTAACAACTGTTCTTTCATCTTGCGTTCAGGCGCAGGGACTTCGTTCTTGCGAACAGAAACAGCAAGAGGGCTTCATGCCCAAGGTCTAAGCCGGCACACTCAATCCAAAAAGGTTGCGCATAGCGCGCCAAAACATTAGGAAATCGTGCCGCAACGCTTGACCCTGAAACAAACGCAAAACATCCGGGCCGTCTCCAGGCTTGGGCACAGATCCTAGAAAGAGAGTGATCCGTGTCCATTAACTGGCGACGGCCTTTTGGTTTTCCCGTCTGGGCATATTCCCTTGTCGAGCGCGGACGGCCGCTCCAGCGGCCGTCCG
>CAYRQI010000018.1:8414-9145 GCA_964426425.1 uncultured Candidatus Saccharibacteria bacterium
ACATACTCCTCCTCCTCTTTTGTTGTTTAAGTCGCGCTTCGTTCGCGAAGTGCGGTCGAAAGTGGTCGGGAAAACTGTAGTTTTCCCGTGACGGAGAGCAGGCCGGAGGCCATTGAGAACCGTGGGTTCTTAAGGAGTGAAAGTGGAGCTTTCACGACACGTGGTGTTTCTTTCTTAGTTGTTGGATCTCCGCTTCTTCCTCCCCTTCTCTTCGCTCCTTACCGGCCTCACCGAGTTTCTTTAGTCTCGCGTCGTCAAATCCAGCGAGATCATTTGCCCGCGATTCGAGGTAATCGGCAGTATTCTTTTTCGGATCGTCGAGAACTTCCTCAAGGAGCGCATGCAGGATCCACCCGATGCGCGGACCTGGCGCCTCACCAAGGTCGATAAGTTTTGTGCCGTCGATCTTGAGCATTGCAACCGAGATGGGATCTCGCAGAGCCTCGTCTACCATCGACATGTATTTTCGCAGGCGGAAAGGTTGCTCCTTGGGGCGGCCTGTGCCGACGCGATCACAAATACGTAGCGAAAGGAGGTCTTTGATATTCTCCTGTCCCACATTCGCTATCGTGCGACGCACGGCCGAGAGCGTCACTTTGTCAGGGTCGGAAAAGAACATGTGCCAGCGGACGAGCCTGACAACTTTCTCTACGATGGTATTCGGCATGCGCAGATTGTCGAGAGCCTTTTTTGCCATTCGTGCGCCGACGACCTCATGCCCGTGAAAAATC
>CAYRQI010000018.1:9155-17029 GCA_964426425.1 uncultured Candidatus Saccharibacteria bacterium
CAATCATTTTTTTCTTCCGACCAGCGCCGTACAGCCGGTTTCCCGATGTCGTGGAGGAGTGCTGCCAGTCGCACGTGGAGGGGCCATCCCTTGTCAGCTGCATGCTGGAGAGCGCGCAACGAGTGCTCAAATACATCATACGCGTGGGCCTGATTTTGAGCGATTCCTATCCCTTCCTCGAGTTCGGGAATAACGTTTTTGAGCAATCCGAGCTTTTGCGCTATGTAGAGAGACTGCATGGGCCGGGGGCTCTCAATGATGCGCAAAAACTCATCTCGTACGCGTTCCCGTGAGATTTTCTCAAGAAGATGCGCATCTCTCGATATGGCGGCAGAGGTCTGCGCTTCTATGACGAAATCGAGTTCGGCAGCGATTCGCACGGCGCGGAGCATGCGGAGCGCATCTTCCTTAAATCGTTCATCGGGGTTCCCCACGGCCGTGATGGAACGCCTTTTGATATCGGCTTCTCCGCCGTGTCTATCCACTATCTCGCCACTTTTCGGATCATAAGCGATTGCATTGATTGTGAAATCGCGCCGTTTTAGATCATCCTCGAGCGAATCGCTAAAGACCACCTTGTCCGGTCGTCGCGCGTCGGAATACTTACCCTCTATCCTATAGGGCGTTATTTCAACGATCTTGAGACGTGGATCATTGGTTTCGGTAACGACGCCCACGGTGCCGAACGCGTTTTCATAGAAAGTCTCTTCATACAATTTTTGAATTTCTTCAGGCTTTGCATTGGTCGTAATATCCCAGTCTTTTGGCTCGCGCCCGAGGAGAAGATCGCGCACGCACCCGCCCACGAGATAGCCTTCAAAACCCGCTTCAACGAGGCGAGTATGAAGTTTGCGTACCTCGTCGGGAATAAGGAGTCGTTTCTTCATGATGGCATTCTAGCATCGTGCGCCCTCTCCCTGCTCGTATTATGATGATCTTCTTGCTCCCGTGGTGAAATGGATATCACGCGACGCTTCGGACGTCGTATTCTAGGTTCGAGTCCTGGCGGGAGCACACAATCTTTGGCGCGAACTCTGTGCGGATACGGAGAATCGAACTCCGATCTCTACCTTGGCAAGGTAGCGTTCTACCACTAAACCATATCCGCAATCCAACCCGGTCTCAGATTTCATCTTAACCGCTTCACGGAAATGTCCCGGTATCATCCACTGAAACCATATCCGCGATGCGAGTTATGTTCGCACAGAATCTTCCCCTATTCAACAGCGCCGTTCTCTTGCTTTAACAGTCCTCCCGGACACGATGAGTCGCCGCTACAAAAAGGACGTATTACTTCTTCGCAGCCGGGGGGAGATTTATAACTGTCTGCGAGGACGCTTGCACCCGCTTCGCTCCACCCTCCCAGAAGGCAATGGAAAGGCCGGCGAGCGCGATGATAGTTGCAATCACTGGCACCAATGGGCTTGTTCTGCAGCTTTCCGCGAAGTACCAAATGCCGAAGAGGAGGAGGAATGGGACGACAATAGCCGCAGCAGTCCACTCCTGCGTGCGCATCGCGGGTGGCAGCTGCGATCGTCCGAACACAGCGAAGGCGGCGATCACGGCAAAGAGCAGCAGCAGAACAAAC
Source organism: uncultured Candidatus Saccharibacteria bacterium (assembly GCA_964426425.1). GTDB lineage: Bacteria > Patescibacteriota > Minisyncoccia > Phycocordibacterales > UBA2100 > UBA10103. The sequence continues at coordinate 10,744 of CAYRQI010000018.1, forward strand.
CACAGACGGTCGGCGCCGTCCCACCCGCGGTCATTATCCGTCTACTGATGGACTGCGCAATGCAGGGGTCGTGGTGTAATGAGGTCCTGTCAGGAAGCTAAGCGGCGCCTCGCGGCCTGCGCGCCGCCCAGCCGAAAGTTCCAGCACACGCCAAGGTCGCGTAGCCTTGTCAGCCGGCAACGCGCGTCCGCCCAAGTTCAACACGCAGCGGGGCATTCCCTCTCAGGCCATACGTGATCCGATAACGAACCTTGCGAAACAAGGTCAGGTTCTGGCAGATTTGTCGGCCGAAAGGGGTGCTGTCGGGAGGCTGAAATGAAAATCACCGCTCTCGTCCTGTTACTCGGAAGTATGTTGGCCGTGACTGTCAGCGCGGCGTCGGCGCAGCATCGATATAGATATCGGGACTATTTCGTTCCACCGCCTCAATACAACTACTTCCAACGATATCAAAATCAGTAGCAGCCAAGGGCAGAGCCGTTTGGGAGGAGGTGTTACTGCCTGTATCAGCACCTGTATCAGCAATGGTCACAGCGTGCAGGATACACGTGCGCAGCGTGCGGTGCTACTGAATGAGAGCAGCGTCGGAAGGAATTTCGCCCTCCTACTGTCTCGACATTGCTCAAAGGAGACTCAGGCTTATAATGGATTGGTGAAGTGGATTGTCATAGCGGGAAGTATTCTGGTCGTCGGTATCGCATTCATTCTCGGCGGCCAGTATCGCTTCTCACCACCATCTTTCGCAGATCTTGGCCGCGTTTCTACTCCCGATCAATGCAGCGCGTTCAGTGAACGCCTTGTGCATGATCAATCCCAGACGGGCTTCAACGTCAGTGGTCGGTATGTTCTCGGATCGGATGCGAGATGTTACGTTGAACTTACCTTGTCGGTCGCGAATGGACGGCTCTGGAGGCTCGTCATCGACACTGGCGCAATTGGCCTAGACATTATCGAGAACGGCGCAAGTGGCCTGGACATTGCGCGATGCACTGTTGATTCCAGGGAGCAAATCCCTACGCACAGCTCTCCGTGCATCGACCCGTTGGACATGTCAATCACCTACGGCGGGTACGAAAGTGTTCGGGATAAGGTTTTCCAACAATAGCTCCGATCTCAAACTCTATCTAGCTGCGCGCACCGGGTGATGGCGACCACCCGTTCCGGGCCATGGCGACCAGGCTGTGGATGGTGTGGAGCGGCGAAAGGTAAAAAGTGAAGCGGCCAAGCGGCTGGCTGGCACTGGGTTTGCCGGTACACCGGACCCGGAAGACCGTACTGCTACACGCTCTATGTTGCCGACCGGCTCGATCAGTACAACCAAGAGCACGGCGTCTACGAGCGGTATAATGAGTTTCGATATCGGCTTGAACAGGATGCAATACGGCAGTACCGGGGTAAATGGCCCTGTCAGGTAATGCGGCACCCTGTACCCGGGGTCTGCCAGTAATCAGTGCCTTTCTGGTATGTGGTATAGTGGCCCTATGTCCAGTAGGACCACTGACTTAGGTATCTATACCTTGGCCCTCGTGCTGGGCGCACTTTTCTATGTTCAGTCTAAGAACGGGTGGAAAGCGGCACTCCTCGCAGCTGCCATCTATATAACTGTCGCCACCCTTTATGAATTACTTGCATACGCGCTCCGGTGGCAGCATCTTCCGACATACGGGATGCTTGAGAGCGCCGTTGTTCTGTTATCTTCGTGGTGATCCCGGCTTCAGTGTAGAGGCGAAGAAGCTGCGTCATTTCTTCCACAGTCCTTCGAACCGGCGCGCCGCCGTGCGCGTGTAGCGCGCCGTGTGGCGCGGATCGCGGTGGCCAAGGTAATCCTGAATGAGGCGGGTGTCGTAGCCCTCGTTGGCGAGGTAGTAGCCGCAGCCATGGCGCAGCATGTGCGGGTGCAGGTGGCCGAGCTTGCCCTGCTCGCCGGCCATGCGGATCAGATAGTTGACCGCCTGGCGCGTTAGCGGCGTGCCCCGTTCGGAGAGGAACAGCCACGGCAGCCGATCGCTGCGCGTGGCGAGGTAGCGCTTGATGGCACGCAGCTCATCGCCGGCGAGCGGGTGCTGCACGTCGAGCCCGCGTTTGAGCCGGCGCACGTCAAGGCGCGCCTCCTTGAGCTCGAGCTGATCGATGCGCAAGCGAATGGCCTCGCTCACCCGCAACCCGTGCCGGTACATGAACAAGATGAGCAGCGCGTCGCGCTCGCCGTGGCGAGCATGCCGGGCGGCGCCGATCAGTCTCTCGAGCTCGGCCTCGGAGACGAAGTCCTTGCCGCGCTCGTGGGCGTCGACGGCTTCCGCTGCCGATGGGCGCGCGGTATAGGCAGCCGGCCTCTTGGCCGCTTCACTTTTTACAATTCGCCCGTTGGCGACCCTCTTGCGAGCCTTCAAAAACCCTCGTCGCATATGGCGTGAGGATACCACACTGTTTATAAAATGTGCCATTTGTAAAAAGTGCAACCCCCGGTGACGGCTAGCTCGAAACGCCCTCGCCGAACCGCATGGCTTGCCTAGTGGCTGAACAGTTAACACCTAGAGGTGACACTCTTAGCAGCTAGAGGTGACAGGTGTTAACTGTGGAATATGAAGCGGCAACATACGCCGGCGTACCCACCTCAGGTGCGTCGGAAAATGTACTTCCTGCTCGAGAGAGCAGGATGGACGGCAGCGAGGGTTAGCAAGGAGTACGGCATCTCCAGGAAGACATTGTACAAGTGGAGAAGGAAAGATCGGGGAGATCGGACGTATCGATGCAGGAGACCACAACCGAAGTTGAAGCTCACGAATGCGATACGGATATTCATCGAGCGAGAGAAACGCCTCACGAATCCGGGACCGAGGAAACTCTCGCTCGTGGTGAAGCGACGGTTCGATGTGTTGATCTCGACGACCGTGATATACCGCTTCCTGAAGAAGCGGGGCCTCATTCTGCGACCACAGAAGAAGCTGCCGTGGTACGAACCGCTGAAGGAACCTCTGGTACCGAAAAAGCCAGGAGATATCGTGCAAATGGACGCCAAGTACGTGTGGCTCGATCGAGAGAGGAAGTACCAACGCACCTTCGTCGACGTGTACACCGGATACCACTTCGCCACCGTCGTGGACACCATGGAAGCAAAGGACACCATTTGTGCATTTGAAGAAGCAGAACGTGCGTTCCCGTTCCAGATACTCGGCGTCCAGAGTGACAACGGGTCAGAGAATCGCGGAGACTTCCATCAGTACCTCGGAGAGAAGGGCGTCGCACACTACTTCATTCCGAAACGTTCACCACAATGGAATGGAGCCGTCGAACGTTCACATCGTTCCATCGACGAAGAGTACTATCGCAACCTCAACCGTCCGTGGCACACGCTCGACGCATACCTTCGCTGGTTCAATACTGAACGCATCCATCTTGGAAAGTACCTCAACGGTTTGACTCCCGAGGAGAAGTGGCGACAATGGCGAGAAGTGTCACCCCAAGGTGTTAACTAAACAGTGGCTTGCCGAGTAACACAAATGTGCTACAATGGTGCCATATGTGGAGCACCACCATGCCCAAGAACGCTTACCTCAACGCGCGCGTCGACAAGCGCACCAAGGCTCGAGCGCAAAAGGTCCTCTCGAGCCTCGGCATGAGCACGACCGACGCCATCAACCTGTTCCTGCACCAGATTGTTCTGCACGAGGGACTGCCCTTTGAGGTGCGGGTGCCCAATAAGGAGACGCGTGAGGCCATCGCCGAGACCCGTGCCGGCGGCGGCAGACGTCACCGCGGAACGACCCGGGCAATCTTCGATCAAATTCTTGCAGAGCCCGCATCAGACGACTAAGGAGGTATGAAAGACCTCCGCACGTCGAAGCGCTTCCGCCGAGACCTCAAGCGGATCGGCAAGCGCGGCTACCAGCGGGCCCGCCTCGAAGCTGTCGTCACGCTCCTGCGCCAAGGTCACGAGCTCCCGCAACGCTATCGCGATCACCGCCTGTCGGGTGAATGGCAACGCTCTCGCGAGTGCCACGTCACAGCCGACTGGTTGCTGATCTACGAGCTCACCGATGATGAGGTCATCCTGCAGCGCACCGGCACGCACGCCGACCTGTTCGGCACCTGAGCTTGTGTCCTTGTCACCTGTTTTCTGGGCTCGCTTTTTGTCTTCCCTTCTCCGCCCGAGATCAGCCATTAGCGTTTAGCGCGCCGTCTGCTCGTGCGGCCGTCACTCCGGCAGAAGCCAATGCCAATGTAGCGACTGCCCAACTTGCTGATGCGCCCGCCCACGAGATAGCCTTCAAAACCCGCTTCAACGAGGCGAGTATGAAGTTTGCGTACCTCGTCGGGAATAAGGAGTCGTTTCTTCATGATGGCATTCTAGCATCGTGCGCCCTCTCCCTGCTCGTATTATGATGATCTTCTTGCTCCCGTGGTGAAATGGATATCACGCGACGCTTCGGACGTCGTATTCTAGGTTCGAGTCCTGGCGGGAGCACACAATCTTTGGCGCGAACTCTGTGCGGATACGGAGAATCGAACTCCGATCTCTACCTTGGCAAGGTAGCGTTCTACCACTAAACCATATCCGCAATCCAACCCGGTCTCAGATTTCATCTTAACCGCTTCACGGAAATGTCCCGGTATCATCCACTGAAACCATATCCGCGATGCGAGTTATGTTCGCACAGAATCTTCCCCTATTCAACAGCGCCGTTCTCTTGCTTTAACAGTCCTCCCGGACACGATGAGTCGCCGCTACAAAAAGGACGTATTACTTCTTCGCAGCCGGGGGGAGATTTATAACTGTCTGCGAGGACGCTTGCACCCGCTTCGCTCCACCCTCCCAGAAGGCAATGGAAAGGCCGGCGAGCGCGATGATAGTTGCAATCACTGGCACCAATGGGCTTGTTCTGCAGCTTTCCGCGAAGTACCAAATGCCGAAGAGGAGGAGGAATGGGACGACAATAGCCGCAGCAGTCCACTCCTGCGTGCGCATCGCGGGTGGCAGCTGCGATCGTCCGAACACAGCGAAGGCGGCGATCACGGCAAAGAGCAGCAGCAGAACAAACCACAGACGGTCGGCGCCGGCTCCCGTGCAGATATCCTTGAGAATATTCTGTGTCGTCGCGAAGGCAGCGCTTGTTGCGGTAGTCGCCTTTGTTCCTGTTACCGTCGAGGGCTTTCCTGCGGATATAGGAGCGGGCGCTGAAGCGGGTTTCGGCTTTGGGGCAGTCGTGCTAACTGGCGGTGTCGCCGGTTTCGGGGCGGGTGCGGTGGTCGGAGCAGTGAAGGAGAGTCCCCCGCTCGGTGTCACTGTGGTTGTGACCATCGTCACACAGACAGGCTGGCCGCTCCCTTTTGCAGAGAGCATAGACACTGAGATGGGAAGACCTCTCCCCACATGTGTAGATGGGAGGTCAGCATGGATACGCACGCCAACACCGCCTCCCATCCGAGTCATTTGATTAAAGGGAATATTTATATTCCCAACGGTGGCCGCGATTGCGACGTAGGAACTGTCTTCCACTGTGAATTCGAACGAGTGGAGCGAACCATCGTATATGTAGGGGGTAAAGCCTGTGACGTTCGCGAGAGCGCAGGTGTTGCTTCCAAGAGGAAGGAGCTGGGCCGTTAGCACTGAAACTTCGGCGGCTGATGCAAATGCGGGAGTAAAAATGCCGAAGGGAACAAGGAGCGCGAGAGCCGATGTCACAAGTACATATCGAATTTGTGGAATTTGTGCAATGGTACTCATGGCCGTTACGCTAGTACGGCTGACTTATTCCCGTCAAGCTAAAAATGTGTTGCAGTATTGACATGCCCAACAGTTTGTTTTGTAAAGGACAGCCAAACGGACTAACGAGTCGGACAGCGGACTTCCCTTAGCAGAAATAATCCCCTGTTTTCAAGCTTTTTTGGCACGTGTGGAAAACTCTGTGGATATGGGGATAAAGGACAGTCAACTCTCTTGTCCGTTTTTAGAAATTCCATTCCTCGGCGGGGCTGTTAGCATGGTCTAGGCAGGTCTTAAGCTCTATTGTGGGCGGTAAGTGCCTTAGTAATGTCTCTTGCTAAGAAACCTACCCAAGATATTTTCACGTGAAATGTTTATAAGCTGCTCTCGCAAACTGACTCTCTGCATCAGTTCCTAATTCCTCAGCTCAAAGACGTTGGATCACATCTCGCGTCTTACTTACTCTGCGTCATCAGTAGGTTCTTATCTTTTGATGGGCGGCGTAGAGCACGTGAAATGCGAAAGCGGAGCTTTCGCATTCCCGAGCCGAGAAGCTCGAAACCAACAACGCCCTCAAGCGTG
>CAYRQI010000019.1:0-3966 GCA_964426425.1 uncultured Candidatus Saccharibacteria bacterium
CATTCCCATTGATGTTATCGTACATCAATGGTGGCAAAGTGGACTAATTACCAAGGATTGTGTTGGCTCGTCCTCGATCCTGAAGCTTCCGCAGAGATGCTTCTCACCCCCATAATACGCATACAGGTCATCAACGACTGACTGATCGCCTTCATTCTCAAAGTTGGCCCAGCCATCATTGTCGGTGTCAACACGTTCGACATAGCCGCCGATGCCTGTAAAGTCGGTATAGTGGGCAGTGACTTCAGCACCAACCACTGGACGACCGCGGTGATCAACAAGCCTGACACTAAAGCCAGCCATGGCTATTCTCCTTCCGTTTGGTTCATTCTCCACCACTACCGACGGTGGACGCCATTAATCTAGCACTAATTACTTTGACGTCAAAATGTTAAACAACGAGAGGAGGCGACATCTTTATTTAGCAGAGCTAGGGGTAACTATGTGTTAACTTTTCAGCAAACCTCGTTCCACGGACCAAAGAGAGCACTTTCATTTACAAGCGTTTTCATGATAAGGTCTACGATCAGCCACGCCCCGAGAATGAGAAGGAGCCCGACGCCGACTGTCCAAAAGATCTTCTTCGCCTCGCTCGCGGCTTCCGGCTTGCCACTCGCGGTGATGTACTTCCATCCGGCATACGCAAAGAGTATGGCTGACAGAAAGACTGCGACGTATATGCCGGCATTGATGACGTTTTGCGCAAGCTGCGCGATATGGCAAAAGCTGCACGCCGGCAACGATACACCATTCACCACGCACGCTTGCGCTCCGCAACACGGCACGATGGTCGGTATCGTCTGTGCGAATGCTATGGCGGGCGAGACGAGGAGAAGAAGGAGTGCTAGAGAAACCGCGACGGAGGATAGCTTCATAGCCGGTGCACTGAACATGCAACATATTGTAGCGTTAAATTGACGAGATGTTGTCCACATCGAGTGTGTATGACCGGCTTATCCGACTTGGTATACCCTCTTGTCGGTCGCTCAAATCTCGTTTTAACAATCAAAGGTCGGACATTCGCCTGCCCGAACAGTCAGAAAAGTTGGCAGAGCTTTTCGGTATTTTGCTTAGAGATGGTCATGTATTCCACTTTCAGGTTACGGTCACGCTTGGTACAAAAGAACTCCAGTATGCTTTGTACGTCCGCAGACTGATAAAAGCTCTTTTTGGTGGAGTTCCGAGAGTAACGACATCCGCAGTGGGACATCGTACCGTTTACCTGGGTTCCACGGCCGCTACACGCTGGCTTCTACAGGAAGGCATGGTGCGGAACAGGGTTGCCTCACAAGTCGATATACCCTCCTGGATATCGAGCAGCGCACGTACCGAGAAGCCTGCATGAGGGGCTTTTTTGACACAGACGGATCGGTTTACGGGCCACGTTTTGGCATTCAACTTTCCTTCACGAACAGGTCGCTCCCGCTCCTGCGTTCTTTACACAAACTGCTCGCCGAGCTAGGATATAAACCATCGGCGATCAGTGGATTCGTCTTCTACGTGACGCATCGCGCCTTGGTTGAGAGGTTTTTTGAGGAAATACGACCTGCCAATCCAAAGCACTTGCGCCGATATCGAGAGATAATGCGCCGATGGCGGAGCAGCTAACGCACGTGGCTGTAGACCACGCGGACTATGTCCTTCGGGGGTGCAAGTCCCTCTCGGCGCACAAAACAAACAAACGCGGCTCACATACGCCATAACGACTTACGATGTCGTTAGACGATGTCGTTAGACGCTCTCGACATGCGCCATAACGACTTACGATGTCGTTAGGTGCGCGATGTCGCTAGATGTTAGATGGTCATTAGACACCTGCTCTAGCGCCTACACTCTCGCTGCGGCTCGCGCGCGAGCGCTTCGTACGCGCTCGGGGCCTTTTCGGACGTCGAAGGTAAACTCGCCATCTTTGACATCAACAGAAACGGAACCCCCTTCCATCACACCGTGGGCGACCATCATGTTGGCGATCGGCGTCATGACCTTGCTTTGTATCAAGCGTTTCAAGGGACGCGCACCGTACTGCGGATTGTATCCCTCCTTTGCGAGGTGCGAGAGCGCTGCCCCCGAAAGCGAGAGCAAGATGCGTTTCTCCTCAAGTCGTTTTGCAACGATGTCCACCTGTATGCGCACGATATCACGCACCGCCTCTTCGGAGAGGATGTTGAAAAGCACGATCTCGTCGAGACGATTGAGGAACTCGGGGCGGAAGAAATCCTTCAAGGCATCCATCACCTTCTGCTTCGCCTGCTCGTAGCGTTCGGCCTGCGTCGTGCCAACGCCGCTGCCGAACCCAAGACTTGACATTTTGTCGATGTGCTCGGCGCCAATGTTGCTGGTCATAATGATGACGCAGTTCTTAAAATTCACCGTGCGGCCCTTCGCGTCGGTAAGACGCCCATTGTCCAAGACCTGCAGGAGAATATTGAAGACCTCGGGATGCGCCTTCTCGATCTCATCGAAGAGAATAATGGAGTACGGGCGGTGCCGCACAAGCTCCGTGAGTCCGCCTCCCTCGTCATAGCCCACATAGCCCGGCGGTGAGCCGATCATCTTCGATACAGAGTGCTTTTCCATATATTCCGACATATCGACTCGAATGAGCGCCTTCTCGGTATTGAACATAAACTCTGCAAGCGCCTTTGTGAGTTCGGTCTTTCCCACACCAGTTGGCCCGAGAAAAAGGAATGAGCCAACGGGACGGTTCGGGTCCGCAATGCCCGCACGGCTTCTCTTGATGGCGTCAGAAACTTTTTGCACGGCGTCGTCCTGACCGATGATACGCTTCTTCAACTCCGCCTCCATGCGTGAAAGCTTTTCGGCCTCTTCCTCAAGCATGCGAGAAACAGGTACGCCGGTCCAGCGGGAAACAACGCGCGCGACATCCTCTTCCGTAATCTCTTCCTTCAAGACACGCCTCGTCTGCTGTAGTTTCTTCAGGCGTTTATTGGCAGTATCAAGCTCGCGTTCGAGCGCCGGCATCCTCCCGTAGCGGATCTCGGCCGTTTTCGTAAGATCGGAAGCACTTTCGGCGGCATCAGCTTCGACGCGCGCCTTCTCAAGGTCCTTCTTGAGACGTTTGATGTCCTCGAGCGTTTCCTTCTCATTCTTCCACTTAAGCTCAAGCTCCTTCGTGGCGTCCCGCAGGTCCGCGATCTCCTTCTCAATTGCTTTCATGCGTGTACGTGCTTTCCCGTTCTCCTCGGCCTCCTTCTTCAGCGCCTCGCGCTCAATCTCGAGACGCATGATGGTGCGATGAGCCTCTTCGAGTGCCGACGGTTTGCTCTCGAGCGAAAGACGCAATGCCGAGGAAGCTTCATCGATGAGATCGATGGCTTTGTCGGGGAGAAACCGCTCGGTGATGTGGCGCGTAGAGAGCTGCACGGCCGCGACGATCGCATCGTCAGTGATGCGCACCCCGTGGTAGAGCTCGTAGCGCTCCTTAAGCCCTCGCAGAATAGCGACCGCGTCACCGACACTCGGTTCGTTGACATACACCGGCTGGAAGCGGCGCGTGAGCGCGGGGTCGTGCTCGATGTGCCGCTGGAACTCCTTCAGGGTCGTTGCGCCGATGACACGTATCTCTCCGCGAGCAAGCGCTGGCTTAAGCATGTTGGATGCGTCCATCGAGCCCTCGGCCGCGCCAGCTCCCACAAGCGTGTGTATCTCGTCCACAAAGAGAATGATCTTTCCTTCTGAACGTTCCACCTCTCGCATCACCGCTTTCAGGCGCTCCTCGAATTCGCCGCGGTACTTCGTTCCCGCAATCAGAAGACCGAGGTCAAGTTGCACGATCTCCTTGCCGCGGAGCGACTCGGGAACATCGCCCGAGGCCACACGCTGCGCCAACCCCTCAGCGACAGCGGTTTTCCCAACGCCCGCCTCGCCGATCAAGATCGGGTTGTTCTTCGTGCGCCGCGAGAACAAACTCGACCCAGTGATCGGACGTGACACGGAGATCACGCG
>CAYRQI010000019.1:3976-15720 GCA_964426425.1 uncultured Candidatus Saccharibacteria bacterium
CGTCCGATCACTGGGTCGAGTTTGTTCTCGCGGGCGCGCTCCGTGAGCGAGCGCGCGAAGCGTGAGAGCGCTCTTGGCTTCTTCGGCTCCTCGGCATCACGGATTTTCCCCTCTTTGATGTCGGTAAGCACGCGCGCAAGCGCCGCGCGGTCGATGCGGAAGCGCGCGAAGATGTCCGATGCCGGTCCCGGATGTTCGATGAGCCCGAGGAGCAAATGTTCGGGAGAGACAAACTGATCGCTGAACGACGCGGCAATACGCGGCGCCGCTTCGAAGACGCGCACGAGCTCGGGCGTGAGGTAGAGCTGGAAGGAGGGAGAAACAGCGGTATTGCCCGAAGTGCCCTCGATGAGCTCCAAGACGGAGTCGGAGAGATGCGCCACGTCGATATCTACCTGCTCGAGCATCGGCACGACCATGGACTCCTCTTGCATGAGGAGGGCGGCGAGGAGGTGGAGCGTCGAGACCTGGTTGTGGCCGCGCTCGACCGCGAGCTGGTGAGCGCGATGGATCGCTTCTTTTGCTTTGGTTGTGTAGTTGTGAAATGGGGTCATAGGTGAAAAGCTTCGAGCTCCAAGCTGCGAGCTTCTGACATCTAGATTACCGCAAACACAGGAAAAGTCCAAACGCTACTCGCCCGGCGCATCTTTCTTTTCTGTCTCTTTCTTCTCGGAAGGAGAAGGCACGAGCGCTGAAGATGGCATGAAGGCCCCCGACGAAGACAAACGCGAGACAGAAGTGCTTACGCCCACCAAGCCCCCTTCTGTATTGATGAGTGGGCTCCCTTCCATAATGTAATCTCCCGAGATGTTGCTATCGATAATAGCGTCATGTATCTCTTCCCGCGGAACGAGCGCTGTCACGAGCCCATCCGCAATGCGGGGGATCGCCTTGCCGGAGAGCGCGACGACCGTTTGGCCAAGAGTGGGCGTGCCGACGGCAAGCACGACGGGAGAAAAGCGCACGGCTTTGCCGTCTGATGTCGTTGTCGCCGGCTGCACGAGCGCGATGCCACTCACTTTATCGCGCGAAGAAAGTGCCGCGGGGAGCTCCGTACCATCAGAGAGCACAACTGAAAGTATTGCTGATTCCCCAACAACCGATCCGTCGGTCGCAATGCGCCCGCTTTCATCGAGCACGATGCCGAGCCCTAAGAAGGTCGGCTCGGAAGAGCTCGCGTAGAGACGCACGAGACTCGGTCGCATCGTTTCTACCGCTTTTGCAATGAGCTCGGATTCCTTCACAACAATCGTCTTTTCCGTGGTAACAACCGCCGCAGCCTGCCCTTCGGCAGAAGGCACAACTCTTTCGACGGTACGCTCGATCACGCGATTTACCGTCTGCGCGATTGCCGGCGGCGCCTGATCCATGAGAGAGACCGTAACGATACCTGTCGCGATCGAGGTAACGAAACTCACGAGGAGCGTGAGGAGAACGATTTGCGACTTTGAGAGTTCCTCTATATCCATAACTGGATAGTAAATAGAAAATAGAAAATAGCAAATAACCCTTGCCCTACTGGCGTTGACTCACAATGGCGATCAATGCTCGAACTACATACTGAATATCCCGAGAGGTCGTATCGCGGCCGAGCGAGAAACGGATCGTGTTCTCTGCACGCCATCCCGCCGGTTCCGCAGAACCGGCGGGGTCAAGCGCAGCAACGACGTGCGAGCGAGACTCTTCACCCTCGCGACATGCACTCTTCGTCGAAACGGCGATGCCAACGTGATCGAGCGCAAGCGTTACGTATTCACTCTGTATAGCCGGTATTGAAACGTTGAGCATGTGTGGAAGAGCATGCTTCACGTCGCCATTCACGATGAGGCCCGGGATATGCGCGACGAGTTGGCGCGCCAACTCGTCGCGCAGTATGCGCACCCGCTCCGACTCCACTTCGCGCTCGCCTGCAATCACCTCACAGGCGATCGCAAATCCCGCGGTGAGCGCAACGCTCTCGGTTCCTGCCCGCAATCCCCGTTCTTGCTTGCCACCGTGGATGATGGAGGCAAGTTCAGTGCGATTCGACAGATAGAGCGCGCCCACTCCATGCGGCCCATACAACTTATTCGCTCCGAGCGAGAGGAGGTCGATGCCAAGACTATGAACAACCGAGGGGAGGTAGAGCGGCGCTTGTCCTGCATCCGTATGAAAAATAATTCGGTTCTTACCTATCTGTTCATGGCTCCGGAGAACATGAGCGATTTTCGCGAGTGGCTGAATCGTGCCAATCTCATTGTTCGCCCAGCCCACGGAAACAAAAACAGTTTCGGGGCGGAGCACTCGTTTAACCGATCCCGGAAGAATGATGCCGCGTTCGTCCGGCTCGACGTATGAGACTGATCCGCCAAGACGCTCAATTTCGGAGAATGCCTCGAGGACGGAATCGTGCTCAATCGAGCTCACGATCCAATGCGTACCCGCCAATCCCGGAGGTTTAACCTCCGACCTCCGGAGGTTAAACCTCCCGACCTCCACGGACCTTATGAATTCAAGCTTTCTTGCAAATCCAACTATGGCGAGATTGTTCGATTCGGTGAGACCGGATGTGAAGACTAGCTCACGCGCCTTGCAGCCAAGCAGCGATGCAATGCGCGCGCGCGAGGCCTCGAGAGATTTTTTGGCTGCAACTCCTTCCGCATGTATCGCCCCGGGATTGCCAACAAATCTCTGCGCATCACGCAGTGCATCCAATGCCTCTGGCAAAACAGGCGAAGCACTTGCGTAATCTAAGTAGATTCTCCGCTTCTTGAAGAATTTAGGCATGCGAACATTCTACATTTTTGATTGTCATTTTGCATTTTGATTTTTGATTTTTACATTTCGGCAGCGTATACTCTCGAGAATCATGCCGCCTATGGCTCGTCCACACGCATATGAGCAAACCTTCCGGACATACGACAGAAAGGCCGCCGATCGTGGTAGTGATGGGACACGTCGATCATGGTAAGTCGACACTCCTCGACTACATCAGAAAAACGAACACTGTTGAAAAAGAAGCTGGCGGCATCACCCAGCACGTCGCGGCCTATGAAGTCGTCCGAGAGACCACCGACCCTTCGACTTCGCTCAAGATCAGTAAACGTATAACGTTTATTGACACGCCGGGGCATGCTGCATTCCAAGCGATCCGTGCACGTGGAGCCACTATCGCCGACATCGCGATCCTCATCGTCGCCGCAGACGAAGGCGTGAAGCTGCAAACCCTTGAGGCGCTCGCACAAATAAGGAGCGCGAAGATTCCCTACGTCGTCGCGATAAATAAGATCGACAAGCCGAACGCGAACGTCGAACGCACGTTAAGCTCTCTCATGCAAGAAGGCGTCTATTTGGAAAAGTTCGGCGGCAACGTGCCGTGGATAGCTATCTCTGCAAAGGTCGGCACTGGCATCGAAGAGTTGTTGGATCTCATTCTCCTCGTCGCCGAAATGCATGAGTTGAAAGGCGAAACGGAAGTACCTGCTTCTGGCTTTGTCATCGAGGCGCACCGCGATCCGCGGCGCGGGCTTGCGGCAACGTTGATCATCCGCAACGGCACGCTCAAATCCGGCATGACAGTCGTTGCGGGAGGCGGCATCTCTCCGGTTCGCATCATGGAGGGAACGAGCGGAGCGCCGCTTCGCGAAGCGTCGTTTTCAACGCCGGTGAGGCTTGTGGGCTTCGACGAATTGCCAGAACTAGGTTCAGAATTTATCGCCTATACGAGCAAGCGCGAGGCAGAACATGCTCGCTCGCACATGCGGCAGACGCGCATGAAGGAGAAAAGAGTCGCACACACACCGGAGGAATATCCTGAACACTTTGTTCTTCCACTCATCGTGCGCGCCGACGCTGCTGGCTCACTCGAGGCGATCGAACATGAAATTGTGAAGCTTGGCGATGAACACTCATCGGTTCGCATCGTCCTCTCGGGCATTGGCAACATCGCCGAGGGCGATGTGAAGGCGGCACTTGCCGGAAGCGTGCAGGCTGTCGTCATCGGCTTCAACGTGAAGGTCGACCCGATCGCAGAAGACTATGCGCGACAACACGCCATTCGCATCGAAACATTCGACATCATCTATAAACTGACCGAGCGCATCGAAGAACTTTTGCACGAGATGCGCCCGAAACGGGCCGTCGAAGAAACACTTGGCCGCGCGAAGGTCTTGAAGCAGTTCTCGAGCCGGAAGGATATGCACGTGGTAGGCGGTAGCATATTCGAAGGCTACCTCGCGCGTGGAGCATCCGTGCGCGTGCTGCGAAGAGGAGCACTCGTCGGAACCGGCAAAATAAAGAACCTGCAATCGCACAAAGCGGATGTCGAGCGGGTCGAGACCGGAAGCGAATTCGGCGCACTCATCGTGAGTCCTTTCGAGGTGACACAAGGAGACACATTGGAGTGCTTCACCACAGTCATGAAGTAAGTATGACGTCGCGAAGGCACACACAGGTCGGCGAAGCGCTCGCGCACTTGGCCGGCGATTACTTCGCTCGCAATCCCCCTACTGGCGGGGCACGCGGCCCCTTGCTTACCGTCACACGCGCGGAGCTTTCTGATGATTTCAAAAATGTCACGGTCTTCCTCTCTGTACTTCCAAACTCTGAGGAACAAAACGCGCTTACCTTTGCAAAACGCGCGCGGAGCGATTTCCGCGAGTATGTGAAAGACCACAGCTTCTTGCAGCCAGTGCCGACGATCGATTTCGAGATTGATTACGGGGAGAAAAACCGCCAGCGCGTCGATGAATTAACGAGGAAATAAGAGCTAATGCGTGATATATTGCCCTCTACGGCCACGTGGCGAAGAAGCAACGCGGCGGTCTGCAAAACCGCTATGCGCGGGTGCGAATCCCGCCGTGGCCTCCATGTCGGGGTGGCGTAATTGGTAGCCGCGATCGACTTAAGATCGATTGTCCGCAAGGACGTGAGGGTTCGATTCCCTCCCCCGACACAAGAGAACTTCCGTACTGCGGTATAGTGGATGAATGCGTGATATGAGAAAAACTCTCGCGAAAGCAGCTGAAACATTCGGCACGCCTCTCTACGTGTATGATGCAAAAACGATAGGACGACAATGCCGATTGCTTACCCGAGTCATGCCTCGTGTCTCATTTCACTATGCATGCAAAGCAAATAACAATCCGGCAATACTCGACATCATTCGAAAAATGGGCATCGGGATCGAGGCAGTAAGCGCCGGAGAACTGAAACATGCCCGAAATGTTGGGTTTACGAGAGAAGAGATCAGCTTTACGTGTTCGAACCTTTCCGTGGACGAGTTAAAGCATGCGGGATCGATGAGTGGCCGAGTGCATCTTGATTCTCTGCATCAAATCGAGCTGTGGGGAGAACATCAGCTGGGAAAACACATCTCGCTGAGACTCAATCAGGACATTGGCGCGGGTCACCACCCTCACGTAATCACCGGCGGCCCAGACAGCAAGTTTGGCATAACGCTTGCCGATGTGCCTCGCGCGCAAACCCTCGCGAAAACATATGGTCTTACCATCACCTCGCTGCATCAACACATTGGCTCAAACATCCTCGATGAGGATATCATGCTCCGCGCTGCACGAAAACTACTGAAGACAGCAGAACGATTTCCCGATGTAACGCACATCGATTTTGGCGGCGGATTCGGTGTTCCTTACCGACCTGACGAAAGCACGTTCGATGTGAAGCAATTCGGGAAGAAATTCAACACCCTTGCACACGCCTTCGCGAAAAAGTCCGGCAAAGATATCAGCTTCTCGTTCGAGCCGGGGCGATTCTTAGTCGCGGAAGCAGGGATCCTCCTTGTGCAGGTTGTCGATATGAAGAGAACAGCGAGGCATATATTCATCGGGGTAAACTCCGGCTTTAATCATCTCGTACGGCCGGCAATGTATGGCGCGTATCACCACATTGAAAATGTAAGCCGCACTCTGGGTAAACATACTTCTGTAACAATTGCGGGAAATGTGTGCGAATCGGGCGACGTGTTCGCAAGAAAACGAACCATGGTAATGCCATGCCTCGGTGACATTCTGGCCATTCGGAACGCGGGCGCCTACGGCATGAGCATGGCGTCAATGTACAATATGCGCGCTCTGCCGCGGGAAATACTTATCACTCAACATGGAACATTAAAAGACATTTCAGTAAAAAGTGCTTTACAGAAACACCGACCCCACATAGAATCCCTACAGCGGAAATAGTCATTTCTTAAAGAACATGACCATCCGGCAAGAGATCTATAACCCTCCATAGCTTAGTGGCAAAGCAGCGGTCTCTTAAACCGTTGACCCAGGTTCGATCCCTGGTGGGGGGACATGAACGAAGTGAATGCCGCCTAAGAGATTGCAATGGGTCAGGAAACTCAACGGTCTGTCAAGATGGTTGTTAAATCGGCGTAGGTTGATTTAGTAACCACTCACTTTTGAGCTTATATTTGAAGCTCACGGTCGAAATGCCATAAGCCATACATCCTCTCTCGTCAGCCGATCAGCAACAATAATATCTATGTTGTCTGATACGCCGAAAAAATCGGCAACAACTTCGAGTTCTTCTTCACAAGGATATGGGCAGAGGAAGACCGACTTTTGCATTGGCAGGAATCCAAGACGTTTAAGCGTCGCGGCAAAGGCATCCCGCGCTCGTTTCGAATAATTCGGAATATCGAACAGTACGATCCGCCACTTGCGATCCCACGGCTCTTGCGTAGGCGGCTTCAAGTTCCGTATGGCAGCTGACTGATAGGATTTCTTGCCATTTTCGGTAAGAACAATCTCTGCGCGACCGCGCGAGTTCTTGCGCAGGGTTATGTATTTCTTGCCGACAATATATTTTGCTACATTGTGCAGCTGTTCATCAGAGATTTGCTGCAGAGACTCAAACTCACGCATGGCGCGATACAAACTGCCGGTCGTCCTGCCCGGATTCTTTGCCAGAGCGATAGTTGCATTTGCCAATGTCGATAGGACTTTCTCGAGAATCAGGCCTCGTCTCTGAATTTTCACATGCCGATTGTATCATGGTTACTAATCGCGCCTAGGCTGATTTTATAACCACGTGGAAATGTGGAGAATGAGATGGTACCCTGAAGAGATTGGGCAGGTGGCGAAATGGCAGACGCGCCAGCCTTAGGAGCTGGTCCCGCAAGGGGTGAGAGTTCGAATCTCTCCCTGCCCACTTACTATGGATTTCAAATACTTTTCGAGAAACGGAAAAATACTGCCGACCGAGGAAGCGGTTGTACCGCTTTCAAGCGTCGAGTACCAGTATGGTTTCGGCGTGTACGAGAACGTTCGAGTGAGTAAAGGCATTCCCTATTTCCTCAAAGACCATATCGGACGGCTCATGGAATCCGCGCGGATAATCAGGCTTACGCACAGCTTCGACGAAACGTTTGTCAAAAAGAGCGCGGTTGACCTCACCAAAAAGAACGGTGCGGAGACGTACAACCTCAAAATTCTCCTCATTGGCGGAAAAGAACCTTCTCTCTACATAGTTTGTATCAATCCCCTGTTTCCCGACAAGAAACTCTACAAAGATGGCGCCGATTTCATCACCTATGAATACGAACGGCCGTTCCCGCACGTGAAGACCCTGAATATGCTGCAGAGCTATCTCGCGTACAAAAGCGCACAAGAGACTGGCTGCTACGACGCGCTTCTCGTCAACTCAAAGGGCTGTATCACCGAGGGAACGCGAGTGAATTTCTTCTGCATCAAGGATCGAACGCTTATTTCGCCACCGGAAGACGAGATCCTACTCGGCGTTATGCGGAAGGCCGTACTGCACACGGCAGAGAAAAATGGATTCCTACTTGAGCAGCAGGAAATCCGATTCTCCGACGTTATCAATGCCGATGGCGCGTTCGTTACAAGCACCTCATCCAAAATTATTCCCGTCCGCTCGATCGATGAACACATGCTACCCCCGCAGTCGGATCAATTCAAAGAGCTCATGAGGGTATTCGAAGAATTCCTTTCGAGATGCAAGGGAAAAATCACCTGAAGAGCGGCGGGATATTGATTTCTTGCCAGCGGCTCATATCGGGTGTCGCAGAAAATGCGTCGAGATCGAAGGTGTTGTTGAGGAGTTCCAAGATGCCATAGACGGAAGCCATGACGAACATTCCCACGATGCCCCAGATCATATGCTGGATGTGCTGCTCGCGATTCGCGCCCTTGTCGAGATCAAGGATGAACTGCACGAGACCGTAGACGAATAGGAAGAATCCCGCCGTGAAAACCACAAGAATGGCAGGATTGATGATGTACGTGACGAAGTTCTCGAGAAGTTGTGCGCCACTCATCCCGTTAGAAGCAGGACGCGGAAACGAAGTGCGTCCCGCACCCTATCTTGCCAGTGCTGATAAACGCCGGCGTCATAGGTAGTGTGTTGATACGTCGTCCGCGGCTTCTAACGGGACTCATCTCGATTAGAATGTCCTGCCCGGATTTACAACAATGCCCTTCGGGATAACAGGATCGGTAGAAGTAACTTTGAGCGTGCTCTGCAGCAGGCGAATGATGCCCCAAATACTGACCATGACGAAGATCGCGATGACACCCCAGAACATGATCTTGAGACCCTGATTCGCGTTGTCGTGGTCCATGCTGATGAGGTACTTGATGAGACCCCAGAAGAAGACGACGATCGCAAGGGTGATAAACAAGCCAATGACGCCGTTTAAGAACGTGCTCGCAAGGACGAGAGTGTCAATCAGCGTTGCGGCGCTCGCAAGCGACGGCAGAAGGAGTACAAGGAGGAATGCGGGGCTACTAATTCGTCTCATACGTATGACGTGGTGTACGTAGCTAAGTAACTAAGTATCTTTATGCTACCGAGCCCCCCGAAAAACACAATCGGCCTTGCCACTGCCGTGTGGATAACGGCACTACCGCCGCTCTGGAGGCCGCGGTGGGGCCTTTTTTGTCGTCGCGAAAACGCGTATGATGAAGAACGCAACGAACACAATAATAAGAAACGCGAGAATTGGGAGTGCTACCTCCCCGTGGTGCTGGATCGCATTCACAAGAGAGAGCACGACGATGAGCATAAAGAGCATTACGACCGCCCACTCAAGGACTCGTATGGCCGAGTCACGATAAGAAGGCCACGTGTTAAGGCGCGCGATGTAGACAGAAAACCCCGTGACGAAGAGAAGCACGATACCGGTGAGAATGAACCCGACGGCAACGTGAAAAAGGCCGACTACCTGCGGAAACGTGAGCGCATGCGCACTGCCTGGAAGGGTAAGCGCCATAAGCATGCTCAAACTAAAGATGCTGCAGCGAAAACGACTCATAATTCTATTTTTATTCTAGTGCGCCAACGGTGCAATCGCCGAAACTGTCGCAGAGCGTCACCCCGAGCTCACCGGAGTTCGGGCTGAATTGAGAGCTTCCGAACAGCGTGTTCTGCAAGAGCTGAACAATTCCCCAAATTGAGACTATGACAAACAGCGCGACGAGCCCCCAGAAAAAGAATGATTTTCGCTTCTCTGCGCCCCTCTCATCGCCAAAATGCGGGATGTTCGTCGCCATTCCCCAGAAATATAGGACAAGTCCGAAGATGATGAGCGTGAAGGTTGCCGTGTCGAGGATCTCTGCGACACCGATGGCAAGCTCTTGGAACGTGTTCGGCGCCGCGAGCGCGATCGCCGGAAAAAAAGCAAGTGCTGCAATGAATGCGCCGCGCACGAATTTCATACGCGATACATGCTACCTTCCCATGAGCTGCGAGACGGTCCCCGCAATGAGAGTAGCGATGATCCATGCGCCCAGTATCAATAATGCCCCAAAAATAACGTACATAAAATTCCTCTTTGCATCATTTAGTTTCGTCTCGTTTCCCTGCGCGGTAATGAAGAGGAAGCCCGAGATCACGAGAAAGAGCGTGATGATGGGAAGCGCGATCAAGGCGAGCGCTTTCAGTGCAGCGGCGATAAATGCGGGGATCGAGTCGAAGTTCAGCGGATTCTTGAGCGCCACGCCTTGCGCGAACGCTACAGATGCGAATGAGAAAATGGTCAGGAAAGCTGTTATTGTGATGTGGCAAAGCTTTCGTGTGTGCATACTATTATTGTCCGATTGCCTGCGCGAGCTCCTGATTCGCGCGGCCAACCGCCTCCGTGAGACGTGCCGAGCCAGTTGTCACACTTTCAATCATACCGCGAAAGACGCCGTCTGTCTTTTCCGGGTCTGGATCGATCCACGAGCGCGCGAGAACCGCTTGTTTTGTAAAGAGAACATCATTCAAGGATAAGTATATTGATATCCCCGCACATTGTGTGAGGACTTTCCTAGAGCAATTCGCATCTTGCCGCCTGCATTCATCACACACCACTATCTCGTTTAGCACGTCGCGACGAGCGGAAGGAACGCCGAGCGCGAAGGACAGCGCGCGTGCAACTGTTGTGTCGGCAATGAGAGCCGCAATAGTCATCGCCCCTTCCGGCTTCTTGCTCGTTCGAGAAACGGCGAGCGCGTAGACGCGAGCTGCGTTCGTCGAGCGCGTCCCAACTCTGCTTTGCGGCACGGCGGCTCCGGCAAAATTCAGGTTCGGGTTCGTGCGCGCAAGCAGTGTCGCCTCCGATGCAAACCCAAGATAGAGCGCGAGATCCCCGGTGGCAAATTCCGCGCGGGAGCTTGGCAGCGAGCGGTTCCACGAATAGTGCATCTTCGATGGATCAGAGAACTCCGTGTAGAAACGGAGTGCAGATTCCGCAGCCTGCGAGGGTGAGCCCGCGACGCGAAGCGTGAGAGAAGGGACGAGGCGGCCCGTGCTATCCTTCTGCGTGATGGTGCCGCCCGCTTGCTGTATGAGAAGCGTGATGATGTCTTTGGCGTGATCGATGTTTGCAAATTCTCCGAGCCCGACAGCTGATCGGACGATACTGCCCGCATCATCGCGCTTCGTGATCTTCTGCGCGAATTCAGGTATGTCTTCCCAGTACTGTGGCGGTTTCGCAAACCCTGCAGCGGCAAGGATATCCCGGTTCCAATAGAGAATGAGCGGATCGACAAAAAGCGGAATACCAAGTACCCCCTCTTGCGCGAGGTAGGGATTTGCCGCCTCGACGAACGTATCCTTGAATTCTGCCTCGGGAAGAAATGTGTAGGAAGCGGGAATTACCTTGCCCTTATCGCGAATCGCGTAGTCTTGCCGCAAGAGAAAAAGATCGGGGCCCGTGCCACTTGCAAGCGCTTCGGTGAGTTCCTCTTCATACGTTGCAGCATCTTTCTGAACGTAGGTAACCTGCGAGAGACGACTATCGTTCTCGGCGGCCTGACGCAAAACGACCGTAAATGCATTCGGCTCGAGCGTGCCCCATATAGTGATGGGTCCGATCGAATTACCAGCGCCGGATCCCACCACAAGAGCAAATATGAGCATGCCCGAGATGGCGAGAGCGCCGAATACAGAAAGCAAAATTACCTGAAAGATGGAGAGGTTTTTCATGCAGGCTTTGCGGTCGGTCGGAGTATGAGACCGTAATGGTGGGCGCCGGCCGGAAATTCCCTTTGCAATTCTAGGTTCTCTTCACGAACGAGAGAAAGCGCGGCATCTTTTGTCACGACGTCTTCTTTGAGCGGGCCGATTCTCCATCTCCCAGCTCTCGGAGAGTCCAGCCAATCGATAACGACAACACGACCATCGGCCTTCACAATGCGGCGCGCTTCGCGAAGTATCTGTCGCTTGTCGGGCACCTGAAAGAGAAGGTTCGATATGAGCACGAGATCGATGGAATTGTCGGCAAGCTTGGAGGCGCG
>CAYRQI010000020.1:0-798 GCA_964426425.1 uncultured Candidatus Saccharibacteria bacterium
TGGGTATTATGAGCAATTTCTCACATTATTCGTGCGTGACGCGATTTTGTTTGAAGAAGTCTTGCCAACCGCGAGCGAAGAACAATTCGCGAGAGATGTAATCATACCGGCGTTCAAAAACATCACCAAAAAGTTTGGCTTGCAGCCACTTATCATAGAACTAATCCCCAAGAATAAAGCCGGTCGAATCTACTGGGATTCATATCCGAAAGAGATCGAACAATATATCTGAGCATATGGATATAAATACATGTCTAGCAACTACCGAAGCGTATCGTAATCTCGCGTTCTACTCGCACCTCATTCCGGCATTCGCGACAGTCGTGCTCGGCATCTTTGCGTTTCTTCATGCGAAAAATCGGCTTAAAGCGAATATTTTCCTTTCGTTTACAATCGTTTTCGCACTCTGGCTCACTGGAGATCTCATCAATTGGGTAAGCAACGACTATCATCTTGTTGCGGCGACATGGGCCCCACTCGATTACCTCAATATCGTATTCTTCCTACTTCTAGGATGCTTTGTCTATGTTGACCTGAAGCCGTATCGGTTCCCCCTATGGCTCACGGCGGTCGTCCTAACACTCGCTGCGACACCGTTCGTTATCACGGGAGTAGGACAGGCTGTCTTCGAAATGTACCACGTACAGTGCGAGATGATCGGCAATGAATTCCTTGCACAGTATAAGCTCGGCATTGAATGGCTCACGCTCTTTTTCACCTTGGCTCTCGCTATTAACAGTCTAGCCGCAGTCTGGGGCAACTGGAAGGAGTTCGTGCGCATCGTTCTCACCTCCGGAT
>CAYRQI010000020.1:808-15259 GCA_964426425.1 uncultured Candidatus Saccharibacteria bacterium
TATGGGCATTTTCTCGGGAGCAGAGCGTCTTTCTACGATTACTGACATTTATGAGATTACACTGTACTCGCTCTTCTCGCTCCCGATTTTCATTCTTTTCCTTACGATAGCAATAACAAGTTATGGAACGTTCCGATTGGGTGATTACACGGTAAAAGCTCTATTCTACGTTTTTCTGATACTAGCAGGAACGCAATTCTTTTTTGTCGGAGATCTATTCGAATTTTTGCTCGCAGCAATGAGTTTTAGCGTGGTTCTCACGCTTGGCATTCTGCTCTTCAGAAGCACAGAGCGAGAAATTGCGGCAAAGCATGAGCTCGAAATTGCCAACAAACAGCAAGAGACCCTCTTGAAATTCATTAGCCATGAAGTAAAAGGCTACCTGTCCGAGAGTCAGGCCGGATTTGCCTCGATCGTCGAGGGCGATTTTGGCACTGTTCCCGAGAAACTGAAGACGATGGCCAAAGATGCACTCACGAACGTGCACCGCGGCATCGCGACGGTGATGGACATTCTCGATGCGACGAATTTCAGGAAGGGAGTCATACCGTATGCAAAGAAGCCGTTCGATCTCCGAAAAGCGATTACAGAGGTCGTCGACGAACTGCGACCCTCTGCAGAAGAAAAGGGGATCGAGATCAATCTTGATATCGGCAAGGGGTCGTACGAATTCGTCGGTGACGAGGACAAACTCCGCCGCCACGTCATCCGCAATCTCATCGACAACGCGATCACGTACACGCCAAAGGGCATCGTAAATGTTGGCCTTATCGATGGCGCAACAGTACGCTTTATTGTTAAAGACAACGGCATAGGCATCACGCCCGAAGACATGCGCAACCTCTTCACCGAGGGTGGACACGGCAAAGATTCGATAAAGATCAACGTGCACTCGACCGGCTATGGTCTCTTCATCGCAAAGCAAGTCGTCGAAGCCCATGGAGGGAAGATATGGGCAGAATCGGAAGGGGAGGGCAAGGGTGCGATCTTCATTGTCGAATTCCCAATTAGCTAGATTTTCTGCTATATTTACTCAATGCAGAAGCTATTCACCGGTCTTCAGCCATCAGGCTCGCTCCACATTGGGAACTACTTCGGCGCGCTGAAGCCAGCCGTTGAGATGTGCAAAGCCTACAACGGCATGCTCATGGTCGCCGATTACCATGCACTCACGACACTCAAGGATCCACAAGCAATGCGTGAGAACATTATCAGCGTTGTAAAGGACTACCTCGCCGCGGGCCTTGATCCTGCAAGCACCATCATTTTCAAACAATCCGACGTGCCAGAGCACACCGAGCTTTCTTGGATATTCCAGTGCCTAGTCACCACTGCCTTCCTCGAGCTCTCGCATGCGTTCAAAGACAAAGTGTCAAAAGGGCTTGAAGCAAACGCCGGCCTCTTCGCATACCCGATGCTTATGGCAGCCGACATCTTGCTCTACGACACCGACGTCGTACCGGTAGGAGAGGACCAGCGACAGCACCTTGAATATACGCGCGAAGTGGCCACAAAGTTCAACAATACCTTCGGCCAGACCTTCAAGGAACCAAAGGAAATGATCATAGAATCCGTTGCGGTCGTACCGGGCACAGATGGGAGAAAAATGAGCAAGAGCTATAACAACACCATCCCCCTCTTCGGCTCGAAGGACGAGATTGCGAAAGCCGTCATGTCGATCGTTACGGATTCAAAAGGGCAGTGGCCGGAAAACGTTTTTGCGATACACCGCGCATTCAAGCGCGAAGAAGAAATCGCGTCGATGTACGAAAAGAACAAGGGCAATTATAAGGCGATCAAAGAAGCGCTCATCGAGGACATTGAGGCTGTGATCGGGCCGATGCGCGCGAAACGCGATTCGATCTCCGACGAAGACGCGCGGCGTGTTCTTGCCGGTGGGGGAGAAAAGGCGCGCGCACGCGCGGCAAAGAAAATGCTTGACGTGCGAAAAAAAGTCGGAGTGACCGTATGAATACGCGCACGCTCAATAAAGAGCTGGAAGAGAGCATAGGAAAAGTCGCGACAATCGCCGGCTGGGTGGAGGTTCGGCGTGACCACGGTAAACTGATTTTTCTCGACGTGCGCGACCGATCCGGCATCGTTCAGGCTGTTGTGACGCCAAAGGCGAAAGAAGCGCTCGAGGTCGCTGCAACGGTGCGCCCCCAGTGGGTCGTCGAGCTCGAAGGCGAGGTCAAGGAGCGTCCGGCCGATATGAAAACGGACAAGCCGCTCGGCGGCATCGAGCTTGTCGTCCAGCGAATCGCAATCCTCGCGCAGGCAGATGAACTCCCGTTCGATCTCTCAAGCGAGCTCAACCTCGATACGTACCTCGACTACCTTCCGCTCACGCTGCGCACCGAACGAGCGCGCGACATATTCACGCTTCAGGAAACCATCATCGAGGGCTTCCGCGAGGCACTCCGCGCGCAGGATTTTCGCGAATTTCAAGCGCCGACGCTTGTCGGCGGCGACGCCGAAGGCGGAGCCGCCGCGTTCAAGGTCGACTACTACTACGACAAGCACGCCTACCTAGCCACTTCTCCGCAACTCTACAAGCAGATCATGGTCGGCGTCTACGAGAGAGTGTTTTCTACGCCAAAAGTGTTCCGCGGCGAGAAGCACGCGACAACGCGACACCTTTCTGAATACAGTTCGATGGACTTTGAAATGGGTTTTATCAACGATCATCTCGACGTCATGCTCATCGTCGAGCGCGCGATGCGCCACATCGTGGGACAGGTTGAAAAAATGCACGCAGATATACTCGCTCGCTTCTCAATGCCAACACCCGAGATAACGTCGAGCGTTCCATCTATCAAACTCCGCGAAGCGCAAAAGATACTTGGCGTCAGCGAGGCGCCGGACCTCGAGCCGGAGCATGAACGCGAGATATCCGCATGGGCGCGAAAGGAGAAAGGTTCCGATTTCCTGTTCATTACGCACTATCCCGTCAAAAAGCGTCCTTTCTACACCTATGAAGACGAAGCGGATCCCGGCTATACCAAGAGTTTCGATCTTTTGTTCCGCGGACTTGAGATCACAACCGGCGGCCAGCGGATTCACGAGTACCAGCCGCTCGTCGAGCGAATTCGGCAGCGGAATCTCGATCCCAAGCAATTCTCTTACTATCTCCAAGCATTCAAGTACGGAATGCCGCCGCATGGGGGCTCGGCAACCGGCCTCGAGCGTCTCACTGCGCGCATGCTCGGCCTTTCAAACATCAAAGAGGCCACGCTCTTTCCGCGAGATCTCAACCGCATCGACATACGCCTCTCCGAGTAGATGGTACAATTTTCAAATGAATACGTTTTCCGTTGAAACAGCCGTATTCTCCGGCCCACTTGAAGCGCTCCTCAACCTCATCGAGGAGCGGAAGCTTTCCATCTCGCAGGTATCGCTCGCGGAGGTGACTGACGCCTACCTTACCTACGTTGAGAAACTCCCACAGCTACCGTTGGGGGAGACCGCACAATTCGTTCTCATCGCATCGACGCTCCTCCTCATAAAATCTCGCACACTGCTGCCTTCACTTTCTCTCACCGAAGAAGAACGCGAAAGCGTGCAGGAACTCGAACGGAGATTGGCGCACTACGCGCTTATTAGAAAGGCCGCGAGGAGCTTGCGCAAAGAGTGGGGAAATCGCCCGCTTCTCCTCGCAAAGCGCGCGCCGGAAACACTGGTAGTCTTTAGTCCTGCGGAAATCTCGCTTTCCGCACTCGCGGAAGCTGCGAGAAAGCTCGTGAGCATTCTTCCAAAACCGGAAGAGCTCGCAAAAGCAGCCGTCGCACCCGTTCTGGCGCTCGAAGACGTGATCATCCAGCTCAAGAAGCGACTCTCGTCTGCTTTCAAAGCTCGCTTCTCGGAGCTGACACGCTCGCGCGACAAGCATGAAACGATTGTCTATTTTTTGGCGACACTCGAACTTGTTCGCGCAGGCTCGATCTCCGTGACACAGGAACGTCTTTTTTCAGATATCATACTCGAGGCAGAAGGCATCGGCGTACCTCGCTATGGAACATAAACCAGATCTTCCATCGCGTGCCGCTGCCTTTCTCTTCGCTGAAGGAGGAGCATTGTCGCGCAAAAAGCTTACCTCGCTCCTTGGTTGCCGGGAGAGTGAGCTTCACAGCGCATTGCAAACACTTTCGGAGCGACTGAAGACAAGCGGCATAGGCCTCGTGCAAACCGAAACGGCATTGAGCCTCGCTCTCTCACGGGAGACGAGCGGTATCGTAGAGGAAGCGCTCAAGCATGAGCTCGAGCGTGACATCGGGGATGCGGGACTCGAGGTCCTTGCGATCATTCTCTACAGGGGTCCTTCAACGCGCGCGCGAGTGGATTACATCCGTGGCGTCAATTCTTCCTCGACACTGCGCAACCTCCTTGCGCGCGGCCTCTTGGAGCGCGTAGGCAATCCCGAGGACGCGCGCGAGTACCTCTACCGTCCGACGGTGGAGCTTCTCGCGCATCTCGGTATCACGAACGTGAACGAATTGCCCGATTATGTTACAATCGTCGGCGAACTTACCGCCTTTGAGCAAAAAGGTCTCGAATCACATGACGCAGCCGCAACCGGAACTACCTGACACAGCCGAACCATCGCAAGGCATCGCGCAAGCGCCCATCGGTAGAGCGATTCTTATCGTTGGAGCTGCGGCCGTTGTGTTCATCGCCTTTGCCACGTTTAGTTCCATGCCCGAGGAGGAGCAGGTCGCATCAGCAGCGTCGGCAGTAGATCCCTTTGCAAGCATTTCGCTCGAAGCGAGGGCGGCGATTGTCGTTGATATCCGAAGTGGCAAAACACTCTACGAAAAGAACGCCGACGCGCAGTTGCCGCTTGCCTCACTCACCAAAGTCGCGCTCGCGCTTGCAGTCGCTGAAGTGTTGCCACTCGAGTCTGTCGTGACAATTCCCTACTATGTGGGAGGCACAGGAAGTAATGCACACCTTTCGAAAGGAGAACAATGGCGCATCGCAGATATTATCGACTTCACACTTGTCGAATCCTCAAACAGCGGCGCTGCGATTCTCGCGGAGGTTGCCAACGACCCCCTCCTGAAGCTCTACCCCGATTCTCCTCCAACACCTGCTCATGCAGCGACACTTGCCCGCATGAATGCACTCGCAACAACACTTGGGCTCCAGCAGACATACTTTCTGAATGTGAGCGGACTCGATTTCTCTTCTAACCAAGCGGGCGCCTACGGTTCGGCGCGCGATATGGCGAAGCTCTTTGCCTATGCCGCCTCGGCACAGCCAAGTCTCTTTAATGGAACAACACGGGACGGCATTCTCCTCACCATGCAAAATGGCAAGAAAACGCCGGCATCCAACACCAATGAAGCGCAGGGTTTGATCCCCGGGCTTATCATAGGAAAAACCGGTTTTACCGACCTCGCAGGCGGCAATTTGGCAGTCGTCTTCGACGTAGGACTTTCGCACCCGGTAGTTGCCGTGGTGCTCGGCTCATCAGAGCATGGCCGTTTCTCGGACATGCAAAAACTCGTACGTGCCGTGAGAGCATCTCTGCGTACAGGCGAATAGCGTGTTTCGGACATGTGAGCCTGCGATACAATACACCCTATGGCAACAGAGCTGTCCGATATCGTCCGAGTCCTTGTGCCGGCGTTCACTGCCTTTGTCGTGGGAATGGCTATCACTCCCATCGTGACGCACTATCTCTACGCCTACAAAGCGTGGAAAAAGAATCCCGGGAAAATCGGACTCGATGGCGCGCCGGCGCACGAATTCAATAATCTGCATAGCACACACGAGGTGCGCGCACCCCGTATGGGAGGCATTGTCGTGTGGGCAAGTGTGCTGATCACCATCCTCGGCATTGCGATCGTTGCACGATTCATTCCCGATGCTGCTGTCCTCAAGTTCGACTTCCTCTCCCGCAATCAGACATGGATCCCACTCGCGACCTTGATCGTGGGTGCGACAGTAGGGTTTCTCGACGACATCTACATGATACGGCCGGGCGGCAAGGGTCTTCCGCTTTCGTATCGGCTCCTCATCGTGGTCTTACTCTCGCTCTTCATCGGAATGTGGTTTTGGGCGAAGCTCGAAGTCACTGCGGTGGGGATCCCCTTTGGCGTTCCGTTTGAGATCGGCCCCCTCGTCGTGCCGCTCTTCGTGCTTATCTCGCTTGCTCTCTACGCCTCCGGCGTGATCGACGGCATCGATGGCCTTTCGGGCACCGTTTTTGGAAGCGTTTTTGCTTCATACGCCATTATCGCCTTCGCGCAAGATCAGATCGACCTTGCTGCGTTCTCCGCGGCGGTTGTGGGGGGGATCCTCGCGTTCCTCTGGTTCAACATTCCTCCTGCGCGTTTCTATATGAGCGACACCGGCACCATGGCGCTCACGCTCACGATCGCCACGATCGCGTTCATGACTGATGATCTCGGCGGGGGAGTAGGGGTCGCCGTGCTTCCCGTGATCGGCGCGCTCCTCGTCGCCACCGTTGCCTCGAACATTGCACAAGTCGCCTCCAAAAAATTCTTCGGCAAAAAACTCTTTCGAATCGCGCCGCTGCATCACCACTTCGAGGCGATCGGCTGGCCGGGGTACAAGGTCGTGATGCGCTACTGGGTGCTCTCGGTCGTATGTGCGTTCCTCGGTGTCATCATCGCGCTCGCCTCGACCTGATATGCGCCGCGCTCTCGGCATCGACAAGCCATTCCTGCTCCTCATCGCGATTCTTGTCGTCTGTGGCGGCCTCATCTTTGCCTCCGCGGTTTTTGGCTTGCTCGCACGCGGCGGTTTAGATATGTCGATGGTCGCGTTCAAACAAGCGTTATGGATTGGCATCGGGGCGGTTTCGCTCTTCGCCGCAGCCCGCCTTAACTACAAGCTCTGGCGGCGTTCCGCGCCCTACCTCTTCATGGCAGCCCTGCTCTTCACGGCCGCGGTCTTCCTCCCGCAGGTCGGTTTTGAACACGGTGGCGGCCGCCGCTGGCTCTCACTTTTCGGATTTTCGGTTCAGCCCGCAGAGTTCTTGAAGATCGCCTCTATTATCATGGCCGCCGCCTACTTCTCGGCGATCAGGTCCCGCATCGGCGACGTGCGCTGGGGACTCGGTGGGCTAGTCTGCATCCTCGCGGGACCAGTTGTCATTCTCGTGTTTCAACCCGACCTCGGAACACTCGGCGTCATTGTATGTGCCGTCCTCGCAATTTTCATCGCCGCTGGAGCAAAATTCAGATACCTTCTCATTGTCGTGCTACTCAGCGTGCTAGCAGTTGGAGTGCTTTCGGCATTCAGGCCTTATGTCCGCGATCGTGTCGAGGTCTTTCTCAACCCATCACAAGCACCGCAAGCCGAAGGCTACCAAATACGACAATCGCTCATCGCGATTGGCTCAGGCGGCCTTATCGGCCGCGGCTTCGGACAGAGCGTGCAAAAGTTTACCTACCTGCCAGAGCCGATGGGCGATTCAATTTTTGCCGTTGCGGCGGAGGAATTCGGCTTCGTCGGGAGTGTTGCGCTCGTTAGCGCTTTTCTCATGCTTGCGCTGCGTGGCTTTAATATCGCCACGCGTGCGCCCGATCTGTTCGGCGGTCTCCTCGCCGTTGGCATCTCTACCTACCTCGTCGCAGAAGCATTCATCAACATCGCCTCAATGATTGGGCTCGCACCCCTTACGGGCATTCCTCTCACGTTTGTGAGCCAAGGCGGCTCGGCGATGCTCGCTTCGCTCGGGAGTGCAGGCATTCTCCTTTCCGTCTCGCGCCATGCAAAAAAGGGCTGAAGAGCGCAGTACAAAGCTCGTGATACAATTATCAGAACATGAATCCCGTTAGAGGCTACGAAAGACAAACACGGTTATGGTGTCGCTCGCGACGAGAGTCATCGGTAAGGTCGATTACGAGCACTACATCACAGGCGGGAAGCATCGCTTCCTGTCTCTAACGAGATGAAAATCGTGCTTGCAGGAGGAGGAAGCGGAGGGCATTTTTACCCACTCATTGCTGTCACTGAAGCGCTCGAACAGATCGCCGAGGAGAAGAATCTCATCGAGCCCCATATCTTCTACATCGGCCCCGAACCTTTTGACCGCACGGCGCTCCTCGAGCACGATATCACCTACCTCCCGAGCCCGGCAGGCAAAATTCGTCACTACCCGAGCCTCTTGAATATCTCCGACCTCTTGAAGACAGGGTGGGGGATCCTCAAATCGACACTCATGCTCTATCGTCTCTATCCCGATATCGTGTTCTCGACAGGCGGTTTTGCTGCCTTTCCGACGCTCCATGCCGCACGACTGTTTCGCATCCCTGTCGTGATATACGACGCCGACGCAAGGCCGGGTCGCGTCTCGTTGTGGTCTGCAGCTTTCGCGCGCTGGATCGCAGTCGCGCATCCCGAGGCCGCCGAGCAATTCCCGAAGCAATATCTCGAGAAAATCGCCCGCACAGGACATCCGATCCGTCGCGAGCTCGAAGCACCCGCGAAAGAGGGGGGGTACGAATTTTTAAAACTCGACCCCGCTGTACCAACCATATTTATCGTTGGCGGTTCTTCGGGGGCACGAGCGATCAACGAAACGACCCTGAATGCACTCCCAACGCTTCTTGAGCGTTATAATGTGGTCCATCAGACCGGCAGAGAAAATATTAACGAGGTGAACGAGATTGCAAGTGTCATTCTAAAGGATTCGCGATATGCCGCGCGGTACCGGAGCTTCGGTCTCTTAAACGCCTTGGCGCTTCGAATGACAGCCGGCGTTTCTTCGCTCATTGTATCTCGCGCGGGATCTGGAACGATCTTCGAGATAGCATCGTGGGGCATTCCTTCGATCTTGATCCCGATTCCCACCGAGATCTCGCACGACCAGACCGAGAACGCATTTTCGTATGCGCGCGCGGGCGCAGCGGTCGTACTCGAACAGCGCAATCTCACGCCGCACCTCCTTGTCGCGGAGATAGAACGCATTATGAGCGACAGAAATGTGCATGCCGCGATGAGTGCGGCCGCGCAACGTTTCGCGCGGAGAGATGCGGCCCGCAAGATCGCCTCCATCATTGTCGAGACTGCCCTTCCGCACGAACCACTATGAATAAAGTCGTTACGCGCTTTCCTCCGTCTCCAACCGGATACTTTCACATTGGCAGTGCCCGCACCGCACTCTTCAACTATCTCTTTGCCGCCCACCACCGCGGCACAATGTACCTCCGGTTCGAAGATACCGATCGAGCGCGGAGCAAAAAAGAATACGAAGACGATATCCTCGCGGGACTCGAATGGCTTCAGATTGACTACACCGAATCTTCGCCGCTGCGCCAGTCCGAGCGTCTCTCTGCCTATCGCGCTTACCTCCACGCACTGATCGGGAAGGGTGCTGCCTACGAAGCAGAAGAAGCCGAGGGTGGGCGAGGGAGGGTCGTGCGTTTCAAAAATCCGAACACACGAGTTGCATTCTCGGATCTCATACGAGGCGAGGTTATTTTTGACACAACAGAACTCAAAGACTTCATCATCGCGCGCACTGTCGACGATCCACTCTACCACATGGCTGTCGTCGCGGATGATCATGATACAGGAGTCACACATATCATCCGTGGCGAGGACCATATTTCAAACACCCAGCGGCAAATACTCATCCTCGAAGCACTTGGTTTCGAGCGTCCGATATATGCGCACATTCCGCTCATTCTTGCGCCTGACAAGACGAAACTTTCAAAACGCCACGGCGCCGCCTCGGTGAACGACTACCGACGTCTCGGCTACGAGCCGGAAGCATTCGTGAACTATCTCGCGCTCCTTGGTTGGACACCGCCTTCGGGCAAAGAAAAACTTTCACGTGAGGAGTTGATCGCCGAATTCGATATCTCGGCAGTGCATAAAAGCGGCGCCGTTTTCGACATTGAAAAATTGAAGTGGCTCAACCGTGAATACCTGCGCGAGGCATCAGACGAACGGATCCTCGAAGAAGCTATGCGTCGTATCCCGCACAAGGACCCACCGATCATCGCGAAACTGGTTCCTTTCATTCGCGAGCGCATCAACATATGGAGTGACATCGACACGATGAACGCGGAGGGTGAGTTCACCTATTTCTTCGACGATCCTGTACTCGATCCTTCAAAGATCGCCGGCAAGGCAAGCGACGCGGCGACCGCGCGAAAGCACCTCTCTACACTCTCCGCGCTCCTTTCAAAATTGCCCGCTCGCGATCTCGACGCCGCGGAAATAAAGGCGGCGGTGTGGAACTATGCAGAAAAGGAAGGTCGCGGGGCCGTTCTTTGGCCTCTGCGCTATGCACTCTCAGGTAGAGAAAAGAGTCCCGATCCATTTACGGTCGCAGCAATTATCGGCAGGGAAGCGACATTGCGAAGGATCAAAGGGGCAGAAACAGCTCTCAAAAGCATATGACAGGCGTGCTCGCGGTGATATTCCTTCTCATAGGGCTCACGATCCCCGTGCCCGTGCTTTCGCAGACCGCTGAAGAAATACAGCAAGAGATCAGCGGTCATAATAGTCAGATAGAGCAGCTCAACAAAGAGATCGCCGCGTACGAAAAGCAGCTCACCGAGATCGGGACAAAAAAGCAGACGCTCCAAAACACGCTCGCCCAGCTCGATATCCAGCGCAAAAAGATTACTGCCTCAATTAACGTGACGAAGTCAAAGATCCGCACCCTTGAATTGGAGATCCAAACGCTTTCAAAAAACATACGAGGGAAAGAAACATCGATCAAGGTGCAGGAAGGCGGCCTTGCCGAAAACCTGCGACGTCTTAATGAATCAGAGACACAAACCCTCGCAATGTCGATCCTCTCGTCGGAAGAATTGACGGACATGTGGAGCGACATGGACAGAAGTTACGAGCTCCAAGAGGCAGTGCAAGAAACAATAGAAGAACTTTCTGCGCAAAAAGCCTCGCTCACGGAAACAAAAACCGCGACGCAGTCGAAACAAGCTGAACTCGTCAGGCAGCAACGAAACCTTGTCGCTGAACAAGGATCGCTCGACGCGATGCGGAAAGCACAGTCGGAATTGCTCGCACAAACGAACTCGCAAGAATCAAATTTCCAGGCACTTCTGCGCGAGAAGCAAGCCGCAAAGGCTAGCTTCGAGGCGGCGCTCGCCGATCTGAAGATAAAATTGCAGTACACCATCGACCCATCGAAGATCCCGCGAGCGGGGAAGGGAATACTCCGCTTCCCTGTCGACAACGTGAAGATCACGCAGTACTTTGGGGACACTGACTTTGCACGCGCCGGTGGTTATGCGGGAAAGGGACACAATGGCATCGATCTTCGAGCCTCGATCGGAACGCCCATCAAATCCGCGCTCACGGGCACGGTAACTGGCACGGGCAACACCGATGCGGTTCGCGGATGCTACTCCTATGGTAAGTGGGTTTTGGTAAAGCACGCGAACGGGCTTTCGACGCTCTACGCGCACCTCTCGCAGATTTCGGTATCTCAAGGAGAAGCTGTTTCGACAGGGCAAGTGATAGGGTATAGCGGTGCGACCGGCTACGCCACCGGACCGCACCTTCACTTCGGCGTCTACGCTTCGCAGGCTGTACAAATCATCAAGCTTGGCGATGCTACCAACAAAACAACCGCGTGCTCGAACGCAACGATGCCGGTCGCTCCATTGCCGGGATATCTAAACCCCACTGATTACCTCTAACCTCGCTCCTTGTGGCTTTTCGGCGCTCTCCATTCGACGATTTTCATCGCGCGTAATTCGATCGGATACGCTTTGCGAAGCGAGCGAAGATTTTTTTTCGGAATGATAGGGAAGTGGCGCGTCTTATCGAGCGCCTCGACCAGCCAAAAGAGATTCCCTTCGGCTGTCACCCATTTCTGTGGCGGAACCCTCGAGAGGTCAAAGGGTTTTGAGTATGCCCTCAACGATTTCTTGCCGCTCCATAGTAGATACTCATGAAAAAAAGACATCGCAAGCTCGCGAACACTCTTATACACAGGGTCTCGGTAGCGCAGGATCGCGTGATTCGTCTTACTGATGGCGCCCCAGTAGCCATGTTGGCGAAAAAGCGCTACAACATGATCTTCGTCGTTCGGCAGTGTTCGAAAATCAAGCAATAGAGGCCTTTTTCCATGGTATGCGAGTACCGCCGCCGCAAAAACCGCCCCCTCCATACAATGGGCTGTTTTGGCCCTCAAAACGGCCCTAGGAGACATGCATGTTTCCTCGTTGGTCTCGAAGTTGATGGGAAGCCCATCGAGATAATCCTGGACCTTCTACGGCGTATTGAGTTTCTCGAACACACGCCGTTCGGGGGGAGTTAACAGCCGCTTTATACGATCGCTGTAGCGCATTGAGCGCATTATACGCGTCAGTTGAACAAGGCCATTGTGCGACTGTACTACCAGCCCAGTCGCACAATGGCCGCCATTGCGCACACAAAGGCCTGCGGCCCATGTGTCGCAAAAGATATATTGTGCGACGTACTGGTATTAGACCACAATCTTCATCAGACCACGAATGCTACCAATGTCCAGTCTCTCCCCTCACGCCATCGCGATATGCTTCGACGCGTCGGCGATTTGCCGGCGACAACTCATCTGGAAGATTGTCGATGTCAAACCAACCGCGTCCCATAATTTCAAAATTGGGAAGAAGCGTCAGAGTGCCGTCAAAATCCTCGCTGTAATAGACACGAATTTTATCCCTCTTCCCCATCGAACCCACGTAGGTCCCAATTTCTCCCGCAAGCGTTTTTATATCGAGCCCTGTTTCTTCTTTTGCTTCGCGTATCGCGGCTTGCTGCGGCGTCTCGCCGCGCTCAACGCCTCCTCCGGGGAGCGTCCACACCCATGGCGCATACCAATGGGAGACCAGCACGATGCGCCTATTTTTGACGATTATTATGCGTACTCCTTGGATGTCGCCGCGATGCTGAAGTCGTGCTATCGCATACCGAAAAACACGTACGAGCGCAATCGTGGTAAGAGAGAGATACACCCCTATGCGTCTGGAGAAGCGCATAAGGACCAGTCATCGCCACGGTATCTCAAACTGCGTGAATTCTGAAAGAAGTTTTCGTCCATAGAGAAGACGCGAGATCACTTCGGCGTGTAAGAGCGCGCCCGTAAGCGCGTTGTGTGGCATCGGCTCCATTGGAATTCCGCAATAGACCAGCACCTGATCAAGATCAAGGGTAGAATGGCATTTGACGGGATCGACGGGCGGCTGAAGCCCCCGCGTGATCATATGCATGTACGCGAGACTATGAATGTCTACCGTGCGATATGAAAAAGGCCAATTGGTGTGACCAGCTCTCTCCGCGGCGGCCTTGAGAAAATCACGATCGAAGGAAACATTCTGCGCGGCAAGAGTACGCTCCTTCACACTCTCCGCCCACTGCAAGAATCCGTGGATGAGATCTGCCTCGCTTTGTTTCTTCGGATCAGTAACGTACTCACGGGTAAATCCATTGACTGCAAGCGCCTCATCCATAATGTGCGCGCCATCCCATACGCGGCACTCTTCGTAGAATCTGTTTTGTGGGTTTTCAAAATCAAGAGCGCCAACGCTCACGATTGAGTGCTTGTGCGACTCGGTTCCTGATGCTTCAACATCAATGACTAGCATGGTGCAATAGTAAGTAGTAAGTAGAAAATAGTAAATAGGAGAACGCATGATACTTCTCCTTTACTGACTACTCTCTACTGACTACTAACTGTGCCAAGTCCTTTACAATTCTTCGCCGGCGAATACCCTGCCTTTCGCGCCGCCTCTTCGCTCTTGAACCACACTTTGTTCTGCTCGACGATGGTCTGCGCACCCGGGCACCACGGGAAATGGTACGCACTCCCCTTCCTCGAAGCAACGATAAGGCCGCCGATTGTCATTGCCCGCGGCTTCGTATTCACGGGAGCCTCAAGAATCGAAATGGCCGACCTTCCCTCCTCAAGGGCCGAGAAGCGACCGAGCCCAAACGACAACAGGCCCAGGAGGAGC
Source organism: uncultured Candidatus Saccharibacteria bacterium (assembly GCA_964426425.1). Lineage (GTDB taxonomy): Bacteria > Patescibacteriota > Minisyncoccia > Phycocordibacterales > UBA2100 > UBA10103. The sequence continues at coordinate 14,755 of CAYRQI010000020.1, forward strand.
ACGATCGCGATGATGCCCCACTCGGAAACCACGTCCTCCGCGATATTCTTGCCTTTCTGCGATAGTTCGGATATATTGATCATGCTTCCACTCTAGCATTCCACCTGAAAGCTGAAAGCTAGAAGCTGAAAGCTATTCGCATGGCAACAACAAAAGCTGGCGGAACAGCGAAAAATCTCCGGGACTCGAACCCGAAATACCTCGGTGTCAAGCGCGCCGATGGCCAACCGGTAGGTATCGGTGAGGTGATCGTGCGACAGCGAGGCACAAAGATTTTGCCCGGCAAAAATATCGGCGTCGGCTCAGACTACACATTGTTCGCCCGTGTCGCGGGAGTAGTTCGTTTCCGCTCGAAACGTAAGACAAATTTCGACGGCCGCTCTAATCGCCGCCCTATTGTCGACGTAGTTTAAGTATGGTGAGAAAGAAGAAGACAAGGTTCGACAAATATGCACGTCGTGAAATGGCCTTTCAAACGCAGCTGAACGAACACGGGAGCCGCATC
>CAYRQI010000021.1:0-3788 GCA_964426425.1 uncultured Candidatus Saccharibacteria bacterium
TCAGGGAGCGGCGAAAGCACGGTTACGGAGCACATTGTTGATCGATATCCCAATCGCGTGCAGCGGCTCGTGACTGCGACAACGCGCGCGCCCCGCGCGGGTGAAAAGAACGGCACAGACTACTACTTCTTTACCAAGGACGAATTCGCGCGTGAACGAAAGAAAGGGAATATTCTCGAATCCACCTACATTAAGAATCGGGACACCTACTACGGCACCTACGCGCCAGATTTGGAGAAGAGGATCGCCTCGGGTAACATCGTCATTGTCAATCCCGACCTCGTTGGCGCGCGCTATTACAAAGAGCACTATAATGCCGTCACTGTTTTCATCGTGCCCGAAAATATCGAGGCTCTCGAGCGAAGAATCCGCGAGCGCTCGCCTGAATTGAGCGAAAAAGAAATTGCACACCGCAAGGAAAACGCGGTGCGAGAAATGCAGAGAGAACAGCCGTTTTATGATTACGTTGTCGTGAACGCCGACGGGAAGCTCGATGAGGCAGTCGATACAATCGTAGCAATACTTAAGGATGAGGGCTATACTCTGGAATAATATGCCCGACACATGTAGTCTCATGTTTTACGCGTATGCCCGAAGAGGCGCTATCATCAGAAAACTCCCTCTGGCAGGCAGCGCAGTTTCTTTAGTGTGACGGGTATGGCTCCAGTTACAGTGTTGTTTTTTGGACCACAAGGTTCTGGAAAGGGAACTCAAGTTAAACTCCTGATCGCATTTCTTCAGAAACGCTCTGATCGCGGCGTGATTCATATAGACATGGGCCAGCTCCTGCGCGACATGATTGCCGGAGGCGGATACAGCGCGCAATTGACGGACGAAATCGTCAGCGTCGGGAGGCGCATGCCCGATTTCATGCCCATCTACCTTCAGACGAACGCTCTTGTGAAAAATTTTACCGGAGAGGAGCACATTATTGCAGATGGACTCGCTCGTGGACCTGATCAAACGCGCGCATGGGACGATGCCATGGTTTTCTATAAGCGCGGCAACTATTCTGTTATCTCACTCGAACTGTCAGAGGAGTCCTCGATCAAACGGCTCCTTACACGAGGCCGCCACGACGACACCGAGTCGGCTATTCGTAATCGTCTCACATGGCATAAGAGGGAAGTTGAGCCACAGCTTGTACTTCTTGAAGAGCGTGGCCGCACCATTCATCGCATTAATGGTGAGCCGGACATAGAAACGATACATAAAAACATTCTCAAGGCTCTCGATCTATCATGATCGCAAGGACAAAGGAAGAGATTGAAATCCTGCGCGAGGGCGGACGTCGCCTTGCGCGACACGTTCGAACTCTCGCAGCGATGGTTGCCCCCGGTGTATCGTCTGCGGAACTCGAAGCGAAAGCCCGAGAGATGGTCGAAAAAGACGGCGACACAATGGCTTTTTTAGGCTACAAAGGGAAGAAGGACAAAGAAGGATTTCCTTCGGGTCTCTGCGTTTCAGTGAACGATACCATTGTCCATTCTCCTGCGGGGCAAAACGGGAAGATACTAGAAGAAGGGGATGTCGTCTGCATTGATTTTGGGATCCGCCACCGCGGACTCTACACGGATCATGCGGTGACGGTGATCGCAGGGAAAGCAAGAAATCTTGACGATGAAAGATTGGTGCGCGGGACGGAAGAGGCGCTCGCCGCGGGGATCGCGCAGGCGTGTGTCGGGAATACAACAGGCGACATCGGCGCCGCCGTTGAGAGGACCGCGAAAAAATACAATTTTGGATTTCCGCGCAACCTATCCGGCCACGGTGTCGGGCGCAATGTGCACGAAGAGCCGCATGTCCCGAATTTCGGAAAACAAGGAGAAGGGGAGAAGCTGGTTGAAGGGATGGTGATCGCGATCGAGCCAATGATGACGCTCGGCTCCGGCGAATTGTATGTCGACAAAGACGGTCATTCATACCGCACCAAAGACGGCTCGCGCACCGCGCACTTCGAACATACGGTATTGATTACGAAGAATGGCCCGGAGATCTTGACGAGGGAGTAACATATCATCTTCTACCATGCGGCCGCATGGTAGAGAGTGATATCTGCATTGCGAGGGCTTTTGGTACAATCGAGGCCATGGCAATTGACGTGTTGCTCGTCGGAGGAGGAGGAAGAGAGCATGCGGTCGCATGGAAACTGAAACAGTCGCCGATTCTGGGGAAGCTCTACATCGCGCCGGGGAATGGCGGCACACGGCTTGTTGGCGAGAATGTGCCCATTGGTGTGATGGAATTCGAGAAGCTTGCGCAATTTGCGGAAGAAAAGAAGATCGGACTCACCGTATGCAGCATGGACGATCCGCTTGTGGGTGGCATTGTTGATTTTTTCCGGTCTCGCGGCCTTCGTATGTGGGGTCCGTCAAAGACGGCAGCGCAGATCGAGGGGTCGAAAGTATTTGCGAAAGAGTTGATGAGAGAAGCTGGTATTCCTACTGCCGAGTTTGAGGTGTTCAATGAATATGAAAAAGCTCTCAACTACGTTCGAGCCAAGGGCGCGCCCATTGTCGTAAAAGCGAGTGGTCTTGCGCTCGGGAAGGGCGTCTATGTATGCAAAACGCTTGAGGAAGCGGAAACTGCTCTTGAAGAACTACTCGTGAAGAAAACTCACAAAGAGGCGGGAAATGAGGTTGTCATCGAGGAATTTCTCGATGGTCCGGAGATCTCCGTACACGCGATCATGGATGGCACGACGTACAAACTCTTTCCTCCAGCACAGGATCACAAAGCGATAGGCGAAGGGAACACGGGCAAAAACACCGGCGGCATGGGCGTTATCGCACCGCTTCCGTTTGTCTCTACCGAGCACCTCCTGGAGATCGAAAACACGATTGTAAAGCCGACATTTGAGGTATTGTTGAAGAGCGGCATCAAGTACCATGGCATTCTCTACCCGGGTCTCAAGCTGACGCCGAGAGGTCCTAAGGTGCTCGAATACAATGCCCGCTTCGGCGATCCGGAGTGCCAGGTCTACATGCGCCTACTAAAAACCGATATTCTCGATGTCTTTGAGGCTTGCGTTGATGGGAATCTCGCTTCATTGAAGCTCGAGTGGAATGGGGGCTTTGCTGCTAATATCGTGCTTGCCTCGGGAGGGTATCCTGATGCCTACAAGAAGGGGCTGCCGATCACCGGGATAGATGAAGCAGAACGTGTTCCGGGTGTCGTCGTCTTCCATGCTGGCACAATGATCGATTTCGTAAATCGATCATTGTGCGATCGTTCTATGATTGATTTATCTATGATTGATTTACGAAATCGATCATTGGTCACGTCGGGGGGGAGGGTGCTTGGTGTCTCGGCTGTCGGGACGACGCTCAAAGAGGCACTCGATCGTTCTTATGCCGCGGCCGAAAAAATTAACTTCAAGGACAAATACTACCGCCACGACATCGGCGCAAAAGCGCTTTTGCCGGGATGATACAATGTTGCGATGCCTCCCTTATCGATGGGACAGCGCATTCGCGCACCGTCGGAATCGTTGCAAAGGTTCAAATCTCCCGAGGAGGAGCTTGCCTATTTGCGCGAGCGTGTAAAAGAGAAAGAGCGGGAACTTGAAGCGGCCCCGAATCGTTTTGAGAGCGATCGCATTGCAAAGCGCGAGGTTGCCGAATATGCGCAGGTGCCGCAAGCGACCATTCTCCACGAGGCCTACATTATGCCGGAGCACGAGACCACCCTTCTCAAGCTCCGCTTGGAGCCGGAGGTGCATGACGTGCAGATGGACGAACTTTTGAAGATCGTCTCAGAGCGGGGTATAAGGAATGCACTTGCGGTAT
>CAYRQI010000021.1:3798-12973 GCA_964426425.1 uncultured Candidatus Saccharibacteria bacterium
CAAAACTAAAGAACCCCCATCTCGAAGATGATTTCCATCGAGTGCTTGTCGCCTACATTGCGGAGGGCCTCCCGGAAAAAGGAATGCCGCTGCCACAGAAAGTGCGACGCGCGCTCGACCTTGTGCTTTTCATGATAGACCCGCAGGCGCACGGCGAGCGCGAGAAGCAAGACAGCAGCCAGCATCGCCTCGAACAGATCCTTTCTTCGTCGGAGCAACTCTACGCAGGACTCGTTTCTCTCATCTCAAAGCACGAGGGCTTTTCGCTCGAGATCGCAGTACCCGAGGGCACCGAGGCGGCGATTCTCTACCTTGCAGTGCCACGAAAGAAGAAAGATGTCGCCGAGCGGCTCGTGGCTTCTGTGTTCCCAAACGCGCGCATTGAGGAAGAGCGCGGCGACTACAACATCTTCAACTACGAGGGCCGCCATGCGGCTGCCGTAGCACGCCTCGCCGACACACCTGCGTATCCACTGAAAACTCCGGAGATGTTCGAGCACGACCCGATGAACGTTCTTCTCGCTGCTTTTGCGAAGATCGCAAAACACGGCGAGGGCGCGGCACTCCAGATATTGGTTGGCACCGAGGGCGACCGATACAACCTGCACTATAAAAAGATGATCCGGCGGCTCGAGCAGGGGAAGGTCCTCCACCGCGCACTCGGCGTGCCGGAGAGTGCGATTGGCGAAATGCTGTATGACTTTTCGCACACGGTGTTCAGATCGGAAAAAGAGATACAAGCGGAGAAGGACCGGTCATTCAGACGCCAGGCCGACAAGGTTGCAAGTGAAGAGATAGAGCGCAAGATAAAGAGCCGCATCTGCCCCACCATTATCCGCCTTGCTGCTTCCGCGCCGACGAAAGAACGCGCAGACGCCATCTTGGAAAACCTCATTGCTCCATTCAAGCAGTACGATGATCCGAAGGGGAACCGCCTTGTATTCAAGAAAGTATCGAATTGGCGTTTGAACTCGTTCCTGCGCGACTTTACCTATCGCGTGTTTGATCATTCATACGCTATACCACTCTCGCTTGCAGAGATAACCTCGATATTTCACTTTACGGCGGAGCGCGTGCACACCTCGCGCGAGTTGAAGAGAAGCTTCGCGAAACAGGTGCCTGCGCCCGTGGAGATGCCGGTGGAGGGCATCGTGCTCGGCGTGAATCGCTATGGGGCGGAGGAGAGACCCGTCCATTTTGCCCTGAACGACCGTTTGCGCCACTGCTACGTTATCGGGCAAACAGGCACAGGGAAAACGGGTTTTCTCAAGAACATGATCATCCAGGACATGAGAAACGGTGAAGGCGTCGCCTACATCGATCCGCATGGAACCGACATCGAAGATATTCTTGCCGCGATTCCGCCCGGGCGCGAGAAGGATGTCATTTATTTCGACCCCGCATACACGCCGCGACCGATGGGGCTCAATATGCTCGAGTACGATCGCTCTCGGCCCGAGATGAAAACCTTCGTTGTCGACGAAGTGTACGGCATCTTCCGCAAGCTCTACGCCGACGTGCCGGAAGCATTCGGCCCAATGTTCGAGCAATACTACCGCAATGCCGTGCAGCTCGTCGTCGAGGATCCAGACACGGGGAGCACGTTCGTGGAAATCCCTCGCGTGTTTGCCGACACTGCGTTCCGCAACCTCAAGCTTTCGCACTGCAAGAATCCAATCATTGTGCAGTTCTGGAAAAAGATTGCCGAGGCCGCGCAAGGCGATCCCAGTCTCGAGAACGTCGCGCCCTACATCACCTCAAAATTCGATGTATTTCTCACGAACGACATCATGCGCCCAGTCGTTTCGCAGGAGAAGTCCGCTTTCAACTTCAGGAAAATCATGGACGAGAAGAAAATCTTTCTCGCCAACCTCTCGAAGGGCCGCTTGGGCGATCGGAACACCTCACTCCTCGGTCTCATTCTTGTCTCGAAGTTTCTGCAGGCTGCCTTCTCGCGCGTTGATACGAAGGGGGAGCTGCCGGTTTTCTACCTCTACATCGATGAGTTCCAGAACTTTGCCACTCCCTCGACGGGAACGATTCTCTCGGAGGCGCGTAAGTACAAGCTCGCGCTTACGATCGCGCACCAATTTATCGCGCAGCTCGATGAGAAGATTCGCGATGCGGTTATTGGGAACGCGGGCACGAAAATATCATTCAGGGTCGGTACGACCGACGCCGAGTTTCTCTCGAAGCAGTACGAGCCGATATTCCAACAGCAAGATTTGGAGAATTTACCGAACCGTCATGCCGTTATCTCACTTCTCGTGAATGGCGTGCCAGCGCGACCTTTCTCCATGCGGACGATAGATCTACCCACGTTCGATTTCAGCAAGGTTGCCGCCTTGAAGGAGCTCTCTTACCAAACCTACGGCCGCGATAGGGAAGAGGTGGAAGCCGAAATGCGCAAGAAATTCGAAGCAAGCTACGGTTTGACTCGCTCATCGCAGGCGGCAGGGTTCGGCGGCGCTCTCGCGGACATTCCAGATTCAGCGTCGCTCTACCAATGAGTTTTAGATCCTGTGCGCAAACTGTGCTAGTATATTCGGAATGAAACATCTTAGGGAAGAAAAGACATTCGTGCTCATAAAGCCCGATGGCGTTAGAAAGGGCCTCATTGGTGAGGTCATCAGGCGCTTCGAGCAGCGCGATTTGAAGATCATTGCACTCGAGATGTTCATGCCGACACGCGCTCTCATCGACGACCACTACCCAAAGGCGGAAGAGTGGATAGAGCGACTCGGTACAAAGACACTCTCGACGTATGAGAAGTACGGCATCGATGCCAAAAAGGAGCTCGGTACCGACGAACCGAAGAAAATAGGCGCGATGGTGCGCGGCTGGCTTTTGGACTACATGACCTCGGCGCCGCTGGTGCGCATGGTCGTGCAGGGGACGCACGCCGTCGATGTGGTTCGCAAGATCGCTGGGCCGACGCTTCCGTACGCGGCGGACATGGGCACGATTCGCGGCGACTTCTCCATTGATTCGCCGGCGATCGCAAACAGCGAGAAACGAGCAGTTATGAATATTCTCCATTGTTCAGAGACGCCACAGGAAGCGGAACACGAGATCAGACATTGGTTCGGCAAGGCACAAATGCACGCCTACAAGCGACACGGCGTCGATGAATAATCCACCATTTCTTCATTCTGCGTGTGCTATAGTAGTGAGAGCGGCCGGTACTAAAACCTGCTTGGTTCAAGTAAGGGATTCCGATATTGTTTCGGGCAATTGCGCTCGGAACTGGGGAAACCCACCTGGATTCAAACCCCAGGCTTGCCGTACCTGCCGCCCCTCATACGCCCACCTGAAGGTGGGTTTTGGGGTTATATGGAGGCTCCTAGTGAACGAATTATCCCAAAAGCGACGTTGAAAAAGCGTGTGTGGGGCAGGCCCCTAGGATAGAATACCGCAATGAAAGGAGCTCGTATCCTTGCCGCTCAATTTCTCGCGGCATTGGTGCTCGCGGTGTTTATGTGGATCGCGATCTCTCAAGCGCTCTACTGGCGCTGGTGGTGGTTCGACATCCCGATGCACGTATTGGGTGGTGTCTGGGGAGCGCTGTGCGCCGCATGGCTCCTTGCGCGCCGAGGCGAGCCAGTGTCGCTTTTGTGGTGTCTCATCTTTACACTCGTCGCAGGAGTTGCATGGGAGTTCTTTGAATATTCAGAGGGCATTGCATTCCCACAATATTTGAGCTACGGAGCTGATACCGCGAAGGATCTCAGCATGGATCTGCTCGGTGCAGTTTTGGGATGGGTGCCCGCGAATAAGCTCGCACAGTAGGTTCAGCGGATAGTGTATACTTTGTGAATGTCCCATAAGCGAATCATGCATCCGAACCATACTGCGGTGCCCCGTAATTTCTGCCGTCTCCCCGGAGGCTTCGGCGTCGTCAAGATTTGCGTTTCCGGTGCCGCCGAAACAGGATACTGCGGTCTCGACGCATTCGAAAAAGCCAAGGAGCTTGGGCGTGAGATCGCAAAGCAGGGCGCGATCATCACAACCGGCGCTACGACCGGCTTTCCTCTGTACGCCGCGATGGGCGCCAAAGACGAGTGTGGATTTTCAATCGGTTTTTCGCCGGCTGCGACTGAACGCGAACACGCAGAAGTCTACAAACTCCCGCTCGATTATATGGACGTCATTGTCTACACGGGATTCGGCTACGCGGGCCGCGACCTCCTTCTCGTGCGCTCCTCCGATGCTGTCGTCATCGGGTGCGGACGGATCGGCACGCTGAATGAGTTCTCGGTCGCCTTCGAAGATCGCCGGCCGCTTGGCATTCTTGAGGGGACGTGGAAAACCGATGAGATCATCCGGCATGTCATTGATGCCGCGCATCGGCCGAACAACAAGATTATCTACGACTCCGATCCGAAAGCGATCGTGGAGCGCCTGATAGAAATGGTCGTGCAAGATCGGGAGAAGATGAATCTTGTTTTCAATAACCACGACCGGTGGAATCCGTCGGGGAAAAACGCGGAATATATCCTCTGACAGCTTCTAGCTTCTAGCTTCTAGCTTCTAGCTGCTTTACAACTCTTTCAAACGTAGAGGGGTGGTCTTTCGCAAGCGCAGCAAGTGACTTGCGGTCGAGTGCGATGCTGTTTTTTTTGAGAGCACCTATGAGCCTCGAGTACGAGAAACCGAGAGGGCGCGCCGCGGCGTTGATGCGGAGTGCCCACAGATTCCGGAACTCGCGCTTCTTGCGTTTCCGATCACGAAATGCGTAGGAGCCAGCGTGGAAGATCGCCTCTCGCGCGATACGTTCCTTCTTCGAGCGGTCGAATCGGTAGCCTTTCGTCTGCGCAAGGATATTCTTGCGGCGTTTCGTTTTCATTACACCTCTCTTTACTCGTGCCATGTTAGAGATTCTTAGCGAGTATAGCGAGCTTAGCAGTTCTTACACCCAGCACCTTTCGCGCCATTAGTGCTGTTATCGAAGTAATACTACTCTGTAACTTCACTTGTGCCAGATAATCCATACGCGAGATAAAAGGTGCTGGGTAGGGAAAAATATGTTCGCTTCGCTCATTATTTTCCTCCTAAAAACCGACTGCGATCGAGATTAGAGAACTGATTATTCAATCGCTGGGAACGACGACGGCGCTGCCGACCGGTGCCGCTTTCCTTGGCATTGAAGTGGTTGTGCCCGGGCACGCGCGCAATGATCTTACCTTTGCGTGTTACCCGGACCCGCTTGGTAAATGATTTATTCGTTTTCATCCCGCCCTTTCTACACTATTCTTCAGTGCTGGTCAACGAAGGTGCTGTGTCGCTTGTCTGTTCGGTTTTCCGATTGTTCTTTGAAGTTGAAAGGGCGGGATTCTTTTTCGTGCTGTCGCGCTCGAGCACGACCGAAAGACCCTTCGGGCTTTTCTGAATCTCTTCGGCTATTTTGTAACGTTCGGGGATGATGGCCAGAAAGCGCTCGAGACGCTCCTTGAGGAATTTGAATTCCATATACTTGTAGCGGCCCCAGAGGAAAAGATCGACCTTCACCCGGTGGCCTTCCTTAAGCCACGCGGCTGCTTTCGAGGCCTTTATGTGCATGTCGCGCTCCGACGTGCCGATCTTTACCTGCGTTACTTTCGTCTCGGTGACGTGCGCTTTTGCCTTGACCTCTTTCTCTTTCTTCTTCTGCTCGTATTTGAATTTGCCGTAGTCGGTGATTTTTGCGACTGGCGGCACTGCGTTTGGTGATATCTCAATGAGATCGAGCCCGAGCTCACGGGCTTTCGCAATTGCGTCACTCGTCGGCATAACGCCGAGATTGCCGCCCGCCGGCCCGATCACGCGCACCTCGCGCGTGCGAATGCCTTCGTTCATCCGGATGCGCTCTTTCTCCGCTTGCGATGTGTACTTGGTGAATCCCATTTAATGTAGTGCGGGTACTATAGCATGGAATGAGCACAACAAAACCAGAGGGGAAGCATCACTCAATCCACTCGTCATAGGTTCCCTCCGCGGGTTCTGGTCTGCCGAAGGGCCGCAGATACGCGAGCACGCGCAGTAGTATGTCTTTCATCGTCGCGAGAGCTTGTTGCAAGGCAGAGAGTTGTTGCGGCTGGTACTGCTCTACTTGGCTATATCGGAGATCGCTTGAAACGAATGTCTGTTGCGAAAGCGGTGGGGGTAGTGGAGATGCGTCATCTTGTGCAATGGTGTCGGATTGAGCAGTCTCGTCCCGAAGCGTCGCGATGTCATCTCCGCTGATCGTAAGCTCGAACAGAAGGTCGCTTACGGCACCCACTGGCGTGGAAGTGGGTTCTGCGATGAGGCCAATCTGGTCGATCGCAGAAAACGAGCTTTGGCTCGTTGACGTGGAAGCACACGTATTACTTGTAGCAGAGCAACCGGCTGGGCATTTTTGGTACACGTGGTCGACGCATGTGCTGCTTCGATAGTAATAGGTGCTGTTTGCGCAATAGAACTCCGGAGCGCACGTGCCCGGCGCGTAGGGAGTCGTGTTTTGCGTGCCGAGCGGCGGAGGCTGCTGGAGCTGCGGTTGTTCCCTTTGCGCGAGCGGTTGTTGCGCGCCCCGATTGGCGATCGAGGAGCAGGGCACTTGGCCTCCGCCCGGCAGCGCACACATTTCCTCTTGAGGATTAAACAGGTTTCGTACGGCATTAGTGAGTCCAGATGATGGGGTTGCTGGATACGGAGTTACGCTAGAGGGATCGCTCGGCCAATACCCTGGTGTTGCACAATTTCCGCCGATGGGTTCCATGTGGGGCGCATCACCACGCACGGGGAAGCCCAAGCCGCCGAAACGTCTCGCTTCAACATGAACCCAAGCCAAGTTTCTTGCACGGAGATCTATGGCACGTCCTTGTTGATGTTTTGATCTTCCTGGTCGCGCACACAAATGACCGCCGCCACCACACAAACATTGTTGATGTGCAACGCTGCGAAAGGCAGATATAATGCAAACACTCGAATCTCTTTGTCGGATTGCTTTTAGGAATTTTGCAGCACAAACTGCAAATTGGGGGTTAAGTTGCTCAACATTTGATACATTACCTCTGCACTGGCTGCGTTTATTGCCACACCATATTGTATTTAGGTATTGTTTAGCAGCACCAACATCCATACCTGCCGCAGGATCATTTGGATTCCACAAGTCTCCGACTTTTGGATTTGGAAATCCCGCCGCGCGCATGATGGGAAGATCATTTTCTGTCGCAGGACGAACGCTGCCAGTGGGCACTCCTGTAGGTGATGGGACGCCGACCGGGGAACCCACGGTTCCTTCCGCGGCAGCCGCGATACTCGGGACGTACAGGGGGAGCCCTACTAAGACTGCGAATGCAAGTTTCGCAAGAGTGCTCCTTCTCGTGTACATATCGGAAGTATACAGCACGCAGAATGCCTAAGGGCACCGTGTGCGGACGCGGCTACGGGAGACTTTCACAGACTTTTCCGTCTAGGTCGGCGTCGAGTTTGTGCACGTCGTTCGCGCTCACGCAACGGTGTTTGACAAACGACGGTTGGAGTACACAATAGCTCGTATGGCAAAAAGGAAGATGCTAAAAGGGAAGGAGGGTTACTCACTCGCTGAGATGCGGGTACTCACAGATCGCATGATAGATGAGTCGGTTGAACGTCTTCGAAAGCGTTTACGGTCGGCATGGAAGAAACAGTCGGGCGCACGAAACGTACGCCATGGAGCTGCGGTTTAAGGAGTCGGCGTTTGCCGAAGTGAACTCTTTTGTATTTCACTACGAGGAGGCCTTCTTGGAACTATATCGTGATACTGGTTTGTGGAATGAAGAAACAATCCTCGAAAGTGTTCGTGGTAATGCAAAGCGATTGTTTGCTGATATATATGATGCAATCGCTGAGCATCTTGAACGCAATCCCGTATTGGGCAGGAAAAGAGCTCGAAGCGGTTGGTATCAGTTGAGTTTCCATGTGGGCAGCAGACTGATCATTGTTCGTTACTCGGAGGATCGAAAATCGGGTGTTCGATGGGTCGAGTCGATCTCGATTGACCGAAAGCCAATCATTTTTTTGAGATAGAAGGACAAGGAGATCACGAGCATGAGTTTACGGTAAACTCTCGCACACTCGGCCGTCTAGGTCGGCGTCGAGTTTGTGCACGTCGTTTGCGCTGCCGCCGCATGTCTCAAAAGCTGACTGCGCTTCGGCTTGCGTCGCAAAGTCCCCGCAGTTGTATGTGTTTCGAGAGCATTCGTATCGACCGTCGTTCGCCGCAGGTACGATGGAGATCGTATCTCTATCATTTGGTGCGGTGTTCGCGCATGCACCGGCCCACAATCCTCGTTCCTCCGTACGAGCGCGGTCTTCTGCCGCTTTGAAATCGGCCTGATATTTGTAGGGGAGATTGTAGGTGTACTCATGTCCATAACCCTCGATGATGAGGTACTCGGCAACGTTCATGCCACTCGGGAGAAATGCATACGCGAGCAGACGTCCGTACTTGTCGCGCTCTCCCTGCGAAGGGTCTAGTTCAATCCGAACCGAGGTGCCGGAGAGAATGTGCTTTGCTTTTTCTGATGCCTCTTTCCCGAAACATTGCACTGTCGTCCGAGGATCGACCGTCTCGGGCGTGTCGAGCCCGATGAGCCGCACTGTGACATTCTCTCCCTCCATCGCGATCGTGAACGTGTCGCCATCGATAACCTTTACGACAGGGTACCACTTATATTCTTCCGATATATCCGTGTTTGTGGTTGTCGCGGTTTCATACCTAGACGTTGTTACGGTGCTCCCGGGTTTGGCTGCATCGGATGCTTTTCCAACGTAAAACCCCAATGCAAATGCAGCGCCAATCGCCATGAATGCAACACTCCACCGCCTCATCTGGAGCATTGTAGCGAAGGTATTTCGAGAGTAATATGGATTTCATGACAGCACTCGTGCGGCTCACTAAGGCGAATCAGAACATAGCGAATCAAATCGATATGCTCATAAAGCAGCTTGACGCAAAAAAGAGCTGCTCTCTCGCATTACTTCAGGCATTAGTCGCAAGCCCCATGAACGAGCTTTGGGTTGCGCAGGACGGAGATAGCATAGTCGGGATGGCAACGCTCACACTCTCACGGCGGATTGAAGGCGAGGCCGCCCGGATTGAGGACGTTGTTGTCGACGAGAGTCGGCGTGGCAAAGGATTAGGGAAACGACTCTGTCAAAAGATGATAGAGAG
>CAYRQI010000021.1:12983-15006 GCA_964426425.1 uncultured Candidatus Saccharibacteria bacterium
GCCAAGGCTCGTGGTGCGTATTCACTGCAACTTACAAGTCGTCGTGAACGCGTAATTGCCAACAAAATGTATCAAAAATTAGGGTTTGAATTGCATGATACGAATATGTATCGTATGAAATTGTAAACTGTTTGCGCCAGTTTCTGACTCCTCGGCTCGAAGATGCGAAATCTCGTTTCGCATCGTGCTCGCTCTATGTCGTCAGAGTAACCATGCGCCACATCTCGACGTGAGAAGAGGGCAGTTCTTAACTTCGGTGACCGGCGTTGCCTAGAACATCGAGTTTCTGCCCTGATATACTAAAGGGCATGAATCGGGCACTTATTATAGCGGCAATTCTTGTCGTGCTCGGCGGCGGCTATGCGCTCTACAAGAGTCTCACGCGGCTGCCTCGTGTTTCCCAAATCCTGCCGGGCGTGCAAGTCGTGACCGCAACAGAAAAGGAAGAAGCGGATACATACACCGTCAATGCGAACTATCCGCAGTTCGGCATACCGACTATCGATGAGAACGTACGAGCGGTCGTAAGCGAAGCTGTTGCGCAGTTTAAAGAAGATATTGCCGCAGGGCCGCCCCCTCCGGATTCTGCGGTTTTGCGCTACGAGTTTGAGAGCATGTTCGATTCGGCATACGTCGGGCCCGACGTCATAAGCGCGAGACTCATAATCTCGGCGTACCTGGGAGGCGCACACGGGAATGCCGTGATACATGGATTGAACTATGACCGTGAGACGGCGCGTGTGCTCACGCTCGATGATGCATTGTCGATGATAGATCTTACCCTCGAGGAGGTTGCCGGGCGTGCGAAGACGGAACTTGCTGCAAAGCTTGGCACAGACGTTATTTTTCTCTCGGGAGCTGATCCGACGCCCGAGAATTACGGCACGTTCGTTGTGGGTCCCGAAGCGGTCACCTTTGTCTTCCAACTCTATCAGATCGCTCTCTATGCTGCCGGCGTGCAGGAAGTGTCGTTTGCACGCGTGCGGTAGCATCTGGCCCCTTTTGGTTCACTTCGTCTTCATGGCGGACTCGTACACTGGATGGCATGAGACACAAGCTGTACATACGTGCTTTTTTCAATCAAGAACCTCTTTGCAATCCGGCAAATGGAGACTATTTCCCGCCAGAACCGGCAAAGGTCTTGGATCTTGAGCGCAACGAGGTAATCTCCCCAAAAGGAGGAGTGGAGGAGAGGGCGCTCATGCGCATGCTCTACCGCGCAATGACGATGGGCTGGAAATCTTTCGCGCCATATTCGTGAACCATTTGCGCCATACAAAAATTCCCGCGAGAGCGGGAGTTTTGTATTGGTGGAGGTGTCGGGGAATGATCCCGAGTCCGAAGAAAAGTGAATGCGCTCATCTACGCTGCGTAGATCATCTGAAGTTTAAATGCAGTGCATCAAAGATGAACAGAAACGCATTGCATCGAGTCCGAAGTCTTAAGCAAGCGTTGGACGTCGCATGCTTGTGCTTGAAGGATTACGCCCTACGAACTTACTCAAGCTCTACATTCGTGGACGGCCGCTTAGGCAAAAGCGTAAGACGGCGCAAGTGTGTTTTTCGCACTTGAATGTTGCGATTGTTTGGAAAGGTGATCGCACCTTTGCCGCGCGCGACGCTTCCACCAATTCCTTCGTCGAAGCCAGTCACCCCCCGGCGCTACCTTGCGCCTGCCTGCCGTCAGGCAGGGTTTCCCGCGCAAGGCAGCATCGGGGATCGGCTGCTTTACTTTAGTATTTACTTTTCAATGTTCTCTCGATTCGGCGCTTCTCCTCGCGAGCCCAAATGGTATGACGTTTGTCTTCTTTTTTCTTACCGCGGGCGATCGCGATCGCGAGTTTGAGTTTAGCCCCGCGATTATACACTTTTAGAGGCACCACTGTCAATCCTTTTTCTCCCTCCGCCGAAGAGATGCGCGTGATTTCTTTCTGTTTGAGCAGGAGTCTGCGAGGCCGCTCGGAATCGTATGACTTTGGCGCGTTCGCAATGTGCCATGGCGGAATGGATGCGCCGACGAGATA
>CAYRQI010000022.1:0-1674 GCA_964426425.1 uncultured Candidatus Saccharibacteria bacterium
CACAATTTATTGCTCGTGACAAAATAACAGGGACAGGCACAATTTATTGCTCGTGACAAAATAACAGGGACAGGCACAATTTATTGCTCGTGACAAAATAACAGGGACAGGCACAATTTATTGCTCGTGCACGTGGTATAGTATCTGCATGGTTCGTGTGGCCCGCGTTGATGTTGGAGATCATGTGTATCACGTTCTCAACCGCGCGGTGGGACGACTGCACATATTTGATACTCCTGACGATTACTATCTCTTTGTAGACCTCCTGCGCGAAGCGAAGGAAATGACGGACATGCGCGTCCTCGCGTACGTCCTCATGCCGAACCACTGGCATCTGCTCCTCTATCCAGAGGACGATGGTGACATGGGTATCTTCATGCACTGGCTCACCAACGCGCACACACGCAGAGTCCACGCGTTCACGGAAACAATCGGCGGCGGTCCCCTCTATCAAGGACGATACAAATCGTTCCTCACGAAGACCGATGCGCACCTGCTCACGGTGCTCAAATACATCGAGCGCAATCCAGTGCGGGCGAAGCTCGCAAGGCAAGCCGAAAACTGGAGATGGGGGAGCGCCTGGCTCCGGCTGCACGGTACTCCAGAACAGAAAGAGCTTCTCTCGAAATCGCCCGTTGCGCTGCCGCTCAACTATCGCTCATGAATATCAACACACCGGATGCCGAGAAAGAACTTGATGCAATGCGCGAATCAGTGAACAGGGGCGCGCCGTACGGCAGCGCACGCTGGGTCGAGCAGATGGTCGATACGTACAAGTTGTCTTCTACGATCCGCAGGCCGGGTCGTCCAGCGGGAACTTGATTACACCACAACATGGCCAGAAAAACGGTGCCTGTCCCCGATCCTTGCACATGTCCCCGATCCTCACCACAACATGGCCAGAAAAACGGTGCCTGTCCCCGATCCTCCAGCGGGAACTTGATTACACCACAACATGGCCAGAAAAACGGTGCCTGTCCCCGATCCTGTTGTGTCCCCGATCCTGTTGTCCTGTTGGCCAGAAAAACGGTGCCTGTCCCCGATCCTTGCAGAAAAACGGTGCCTGTCCCCGATCCTTGTCCGATCCTTCCTGCTAAAGGTCGCACTGTTCGAGAGTTTCAGAAACTCCCTGAGTTGTGCGATACTCACGACGTTGTCGTCATTCATACCGATGGTCATACAACCGGCATGATACGGCGACTCCGCGTCAGGGAGTCCTTTGGGCTCCCTTTACGCTGGAATCGTCTCCGATTTCAGCACCATCTTGCGTTGGAATAGACTAATACTTGCAGTCTTTTCGAGGTTTGATACTATGCTGGTACGCACAAAAAGATGGCTTTAGTGTCGCCTACGTCGGCGTTGGCGTTAGTCTTATAATAATTATAAAGTTTAATATCTATTGTTTATGGCAGCAGAATTTGCACGAACGAAGCCGCACATAAATGTCGGCACGATCGGTCACGTTGATCACGGCAAGACGACGCTTACCGCGGCGATCTTGAACGTCCTTGCGAAGGCGGGGAACGGCTACTCGGCGACCGTGAAGGGCGTCGACGACATTGACAAAGCGCCTGAAGAAAAAGCGCGCGGCATCACTATTTCTCTTTCGCACTCCGAATACGAAACGCCCAAGCGTCACTACGCGCATGTCGACGCTCCGGGCCACGCCGACTA
>CAYRQI010000022.1:1684-6185 GCA_964426425.1 uncultured Candidatus Saccharibacteria bacterium
GACTACATCAAGAACATGATCACCGGTGCCGCCCAGATGGACGGTGCCATCCTCGTGGTTGCCGCGACCGATGGCGTGATGCCGCAGACCCGCGAGCACATTCTCCTTGCGCGGCAAGTGGGTGTGCCGAAGATCGTCGTCTTTTTGAACAAGGTTGATCAGGTGGACGACAAGGATCTCATCGATCTCGTCGAGGAAGAGGTCCGTGAGCTTCTCACCAAGTACGAATTTGACGGCAAGGAAACGCCCGTCATTCGCGGTTCCGGCTTGAAAGCACTTGAGAATCCAGAGCCGGGCAATGAGTGGTCGGGCAAGGTGATGGAGCTCGTGAAGGCACTCGACGAATACATCCCCGAGCCGGTGCGCGAACTCGACAAACCCTTTCTTATGGCTATTGAAGACGTTTTCTCGATTGAAGGTCGGGGTACCGTTGTCACCGGTCGCATCGACCGCGGTGTTGTAAAGGTGGGCGACGAAGTCGAGATCATCGGCATCAAAGATACGCAAAAGACGACCGTGACCGGCGTTGAGATGTTCAACAAGTCTCTCCAGCAGGGGCAGGCCGGCGACAACGCAGGCGTGCTCCTTCGCGGCACGAAAAAGGAAGACGTGCACCGCGGGCAAGTCTTATGCAAGCCGGGCTCTGTGAAGCCGCACACGGAATTTGAAGCGGAAGTCTACATTCTCACCAAGGAGGAGGGCGGCCGTCACACGCCGTTCTTCACCGGTTACAAGCCGCAGTTCTACATCCGGACGACGGATGTGACGGGCGAAGTGACCCTCAAGGAAGGCGTTGAGATGGTTATGCCCGGGGACACGGTAACCTTTAAGGTCAAGCTTGTCGGCCCCATCGCCATGGAAGAGAAGATGCGTTTCGCCATCCGCGAAGGCGGCAAAACCGTCGGCGCGGGTGTTGTGACGAAAATCGTTGCTTAGTCAAAGGCAAGACTGCCTTGAGCCGGGGGAATGAAGTGCCGCCTGAATGCCTCAAATAGAAGAGGGGGATGAATAAGAGGAGGAGCATAATCTCAGATACACATTATTGCGCTCTGCCTATAGATAGTGCATACTCTGCGGGTTCTATGACAGCGGAAAAGACGGTGAAAGTGGCTCGGAAGTCCCGAGCCAAGAAAGCGGCTGCGGCAGGCGCTTCCGCCGCTGCGTCCGCTTCTCCCGCCCGCGCGAAAAAGCCGGAAACTGCGCACCGTTTGCGCATCAGGGTGCGAGCCTATGAGCATGGTATTTTGGACAATTCGGTGAAGCAGATCATCGACACCGCCGCCCGCTACAACGCAGAGATCATCGGCCCGGTGCCGCTCCCCATCGATATTAAAAAGTACACAGTCAATCGCGCGACGTTTATCGACAAAGACAGCCGCGAGCAATTTGAAATGCGTGTTCACAAACGGATGATCGACATATTGAATCCGGCTCCGAAAGTCATCGAAGCGCTCACGAATATCGACTTGCCCTCCGGAGTAAATATAGACGTGAAGATGATGTAGGGGCTCTGCGAAGCTTCGGTCGGCGAGGTGTTTCGCTATACATTTCTCCTTATCCCCATCTCGAAGCCGCCGCCCTCAAAGGCGGCGGCTTCGAGTCGTATACTGACGTCAATGAAGATGAGGGTTGTTCATATCGCGTCATTGTTTATTCTCATCGGGATTTCTTTCACAATCACCATTCCGTTTGCATTCGCGCAGGAAGGGGATCTCGAGGCGACGATCCGAGCGGTGATTCTTTCTGATCCCCGCTCTGCCGAAATGACGGAGGTGGAGGTAAATGCAATGGTGGCCGCGCTCGCTTCCGCCGCTTCGGAACAAGGCATGAGCCCGGAAGATATCGTATGGCGTCCGCAAGACGACTCGACGTTTAGTGGGGTAGAGGAAGGAGGTGGTGAGGCATGCGGATACCCGGTATTTCTGTGCTCGCTCAACGAGGCTTTCGGTTTTAGCGGCGATTCTCTCGTTATCCCGCTTGTGCTTGGCGTCTGCTCCGCGCTCCTCCTTTTTGTGCTCGGCTCTATTCTTCTCCATGTGCACGGTCACCACCCCGTGCGCGGGCCGATCTCGCCATCGTTATAACGACACGAGCTTGACGAGATCGCCGACGACATCAACAATACGCCCATGAAGTGTTTTGATTACCAAACGGCGAATGAAGTTCTACGAGCGATGTAGAGCACATGAAGTGCGAAAGCTCTGCTTTCGCATTTCAGAGCCGAGGAGCTCGAAACCAATAACGCCCTCAAGCGTGTGCGCAGGCAAGCTCCGAGACGAAGGGTCAATGCCCTGTGGCTCGGAATGCATTGGTTTACGGGGTGTATTCGGGCCGTCTCCCTGTGATATGCTGGTGCCATGTCCGATCCCGAGCGATTCCCTGCAGGTTTGGAGAAAGCGGGCGAGTTCATAGGAGCGGTACAAGGACTTGTCCGAGAGCAATTGGTAGGAGGCGCAAAGCCAAAACTCCCGGAAGCCATCGAGGTTAAGATAAAGGATGCGATCGAGAAATTTCTTGATGCCCCGACGTGGCCAAAGTGCTCTGCGTGATGCCTGACCATCGGGCGAGGTATACGCAGGACCTATCGGCAGTCATACGACTATTGCTCGCGGATGCGACCCAGAGAAGCATGGCGATAATCTCACATGAAGAGTTTTTCGATCCAGAGAAACTCTCCGCGCATGTGGAATGGCTGCTGTACAACTTGGTCAACTTCGAGAACTTGGTGCCTCCGAATCAGCGTATTCGATTCGCCGCGCTCCACCCTCATGACGAGGTGTGGCGGTTTCTTAACGATGACCGCTACGTGCTCGAGCTCGCCGGACTGACGACAGCTGACGCGGCACAGCAGGAGGAGTTCCTCAAAGACTTCCCCCGCGGCAGGAGGCTTCGTTTTGCGGTATACAACATACCAGATCCCGTCGAGGGCATGGCACGTGCTGTTGTTGGGGAGATCAACCATCCATGGTTAAACTTCTCATGGAATGCCAAGACTATAGCGGTCTGCCGTAGGTATCTTGAGCGCGCGTGAGTGCGGTGACATTGCATTGGAAGCGCGAGTGTGTATACTTCTCTGCACGCTACGTCCCTATAGGGACCAATGGTTTCGACGTCTGTCGCGCCATTGAGCGCGATTTTAGTGAGGCACAGAGCGTTTCGAGCGCAGCGGAGAAACGCGACAATGCCAAACTAACCAAGCACCTTCTTTCGGAGGATAGGTGCACGAGATTTAGCAAGGTACGGGGCGAGACGAGCGAGTTTAGTATCGTGTCTCTGGCGGAAGGTGCTGGGTCATGATTTTCTAATCGCTCGCGTTGTTCGCGAAGAAAATCTATGAAATTCATGTTGGGCACAAAAGGAAGAATGACACAAGTCTTCGATGAGAAGGGCGTCGCTCACGCTGCGACTCTTGTGGTCGCAGGCCCGCTTACCGTCACGCAGGTGAAGGTGCCGGAGAAGGATGGCTACGCCGCTCTGCAGGTGGGATTTGGGGTCGCGAAGAGCTCGCGGGTGAACAAAGCGCAAGGCGGCAAACTGTTCCGGCATTTTCGAGAGTTCACGGCCGAGACGATGCCAGAAGTGGGGACGAAAATTGACGCGACGATCTTTGCGCCGGGCGATATTGTCTCGGTATCCGCGGTATCTAAGGGCAAGGGTTTTCAGGGGGTCGTAAAACGACACGGATTCCACGGCGGGCCTCGCTCTCACGGGCAGAAGAATAAAGAGCGTGCGCCGGGCTCGATTGGCGGCGGCGGCCGCGCGGGCGCCCGCGTCATCAAGGGTATGCGCATGGCAGGCCGCATGGGCGGCGTGCGCGTCACCGTGAAAAATCTTCGCGTGCTGCAGGTCGATCCTGCGAGCAACACACTCATCATTTCCGGAGCGGTTCCGGGGAAACCGGGAACACTCGTGGAGGTGCGGCAAGAGGTACAAGGCACAAGGCACAAGATATGAAGAACACATACACTCTCATTCGCATTTCTATTGCCTATTGCCTATTGCCTATTGCCTAATTGCGTATGGAATCACCGATCTACAACGCATCTGGAAAGAAGGCAGGGACGATCACACTTCCCGAGAGCGTATTTGGCGTGGGATGGAACGATGCTCTGATGCATCAGGTCGTCACTTCCATGCAGGCAAATGCGCGGTCGCGTGTCGCACACACAAGAAACCGAGGCGACGTGCGCGGCGGTGGCCGAAAGCCATGGCGGCAGAAAGGCACCGGGCGTGCTCGACACGGTTCCATTCGCTCTCCGATATGGCGAGGCGGCGGTGTCACGCATGGCCCTCGAAGAGAGAAAAACTATGCACGCGCGATTCCAAGAAATGCGCGTGCGAAGGCGCTCTTCATGGCGCTCTCAAAGAAACTCAAGGATAACGAGATAATTTTTGTTGATTCATTTGGTATCTCGGAGCCGAAGACGGCTGTCGCGAAGAAAATGCTCATGGCTCTTTCGAAGGCAGGTTTTTCGCGCATGGATAAGCGCAAAAACGCGGC
>CAYRQI010000022.1:6195-7289 GCA_964426425.1 uncultured Candidatus Saccharibacteria bacterium
GCTTCCGAAACATCGGCAATGTCTCGTGTATGTCAGTTTCCGACATGAATCCTGTGGCGGTACTTTCCCATTCTTACGTCGTTATCGAGAATCCAGAGGCCGCGCTCCCTGTCCTTAGCGCACGCGGCAAAAAATAACCATGGCACTCTTTCGAAGCAGGAAAATCGAAAAGAAGGAGGAATCGAAGGCGGAGCAATCGCCAGTAATCATCGCACGCGATGTTTCAAGCGCGAGAGCGTATGCAGAAGTCTTGAGAAATCCTCGAGTAACGGAAAAGGCGACAGTTCACCGTGAGCTCGGTGTCTATGTCTTCGATGTTGCCGAGAATGCCACGAAGCGCTCTATTGCGGCGGCTGTCGCTTTGCTTTACAAAGTCTCGCCGAGAAAAGTTCGCATCGTACCCGTACCTTCGAAGGTGAAACGATCCATGCGCACTGGCGCTCGCGGTATTTCGCGCGGCGGCAAGAAAGCGTACGTGTACCTCAAGCGAGGTGATTCTATAACGTTGACTTAACATATGGTATTCCATTCCACGAATTATCAGAATGCTGCGAAATGCCTGCGAATGGGCTTTTAGATCATCATTAGTAGTTATTTATTGATCGGCATCCATTAGCAGATTGGCACATAGACTATGAAAACGTACAAGCCTGTAACAAAAAGTTCTCGTCAGATGACTCGTATCGAATTCCACAAGCTCTTGAGCGGTACACGACCGTACAAGGCGCTCACGAGGGGCAAGAAGCATTCGGGTGGCCGCAACGCTAAAGGCCGCATCACCATGCGTCACACAGGTGGTGGGCACAAGCGCGCCTATCGCCTTGTCGATTTCCACTTCGATAAGAAAAATATTCCTGCGCGGATCGTTAGTATAGAATACGATCCATTCCGTTCCGCGTTTATTGGTCTTGCCGTGTATCAAGATGGTGAGAAGCGGTATGTCGTCGTACCGCGGCGCGTGCGCGTTGGGGACACCTTTATTGTTTCGGAGAATGCGCCAATACAGCTTGGCAATCGGCTCCCGCTTTCGAAGATTCCCGTCGGCACGTTTGTCTACAACATCGAGCTGAAGCCCGGAAGCGGCGGCGCCATAG
>CAYRQI010000022.1:7299-7641 GCA_964426425.1 uncultured Candidatus Saccharibacteria bacterium
GCCATAGCGCGCGCCGCTGGCAACTACTGCGAGGTTGTCGCCCAAGATACTCCCTACACGCACGTGCGTCTGCCGAGTTCGGAAGTGCGTCGGATACATGAGTCTGCATGGGCATCTATCGGCGAAGCATCGAACGAAGAACATCATCTCGTGAACGTTGGCAAGGCGGGCCGCTCGCGCTGGATGGGCATTCGGCCGACGGTGCGCGGTACCGCGATGAATCCTGTGGATCACCCGCACGGCGGCGGCGAAGGTCGTCAGGGTCGCGGCCATCGCAAGCAAAAAACGATGTGGGGAAAGCCAGCGGGCAAGGGGCAGAAAACGCGCCGGCCGAAAAAATAT
>CAYRQI010000022.1:7651-9975 GCA_964426425.1 uncultured Candidatus Saccharibacteria bacterium
AAAAAATATTCCAATGTTTTCATCGTTTCGCGCAGAAAGGTTGGGAAACGCTCATAATTTCTTATAGTTCTTATGAGCGCAGCGAATTAGAAATACCTAACCCAGCACCAATTTTGAAACTTTGTAAAAATATGCGAGACTGGCGAATCCAATTGAATAGAGTGACCGATGGCGCAGACTTCTGGCGCTCAAAATTGGTGCTGGGTGTAAGAGCTTCTAAGCTCGCTACGCTCGCTAAGAATCTCTAACATGGCACGATCACTTAAAAAAGGTCCGTACGTCGACGAAAAGCTGATGAAGAAAATTGGCGCCCGCAAGCCCACGCAGGGTCCGATAAAAACATGGGCGCGCGCGTCGCAAATTCCACCGGAATTCGTGGGCTATACGTTTGCGGTCCACACTGGAAAGAATTTTGAGGAGGTGTTCGTGACGGAAGACATGGTGGGGCACCGTTTGGGCGAATTCGCGCCCACCACGAAATTCATCAAGCACGGCGGTCGTATGCAGAAAGAGGCCGAGATGGCTGCAAAAGCCGCTGAAATTGCGGCAGCTCAAACTGCCAAAGTGGCCGCGGGGGCAGGCAAGGCGGTTGCGGCTCCAAAATAGTTCGACAGTGCTCACCATAAGTAATCTATGAAAGCGCTCCTCAAAAACTATCGTCAATCACCGCGAAAAGTGCGGCTTGTCGCGAATCTCATTCGCGGCAAGTCAGTGCAAGAGGCTCGTTTGGCGCTCCAGTACCTGCCGAAGAAATCGTCGCCAGCCATGGTAAAGCTTCTCGAATCGGCGGTCGCCAATGCCCGCAGCCGGGGTGCTACAGCGGAGAATCTCTTTGTGAAGACCATAACTGTTGACAAAGGTGCGGTGCTGCGTCGCTACCGCCCGTTTGCGCGTGGTCGTGCCGGCAGCGTTCGTAAAACAATGTCGATCATTTTTCTCGAACTCGGAGAGGCACAGAAAACAGCGAACAGAAAACAGAAAACAGTCAAAACGAAATAACATGACCTTCTACTCTCTACTCTCTACTCTCTATTCTCTACCCATATGACCCACGTAGTTCATCCATACGCGCATCGCCTTGGTGTTATCCGCGACTGGAAGAGTCGCTGGTTTGCCAAGACGCCGCGTGAGTACCGGCAGAACGTTATGATAGACGCGGCGATCCGTCGCTTTCTCAAAAAACGCCTGCGGGGACACTACGTCACCTCGGTGGAGATTGAGCGGAGCGAGAAGTATGTCCGCGTGCTCATTAAGACATCGCGACCAGGATTGGTGATCGGTCGCGGCGGAGAGGGAAGCCAGAAGCT
This sequence comes from uncultured Candidatus Saccharibacteria bacterium, assembly GCA_964426425.1. GTDB lineage: Bacteria > Patescibacteriota > Minisyncoccia > Phycocordibacterales > UBA2100 > UBA10103. Next base: position 8,959 of record CAYRQI010000022.1, read on the forward strand.
CACAAAGGAGATCGAGCGCGTGATGCGGACTGTCCCGAACGCATCGAAACTCTCTGTGAAGCTTGATATTGAGGAGGTTCGTTCTCCCGAGAGTCAGGCGCCTGTCGTTGCGTACATGGTTGCCGAAGGTCTCGAGAAGCGCATGCCGTTCCGTCGTGTCCTGAAGCAGACAGTGGAGAAAGTGATGGCGAATCGTGACGTGCAGGGAGTGCGCATCGCGATCTCGGGGCGCCTTGGCGGAGCGGAAATGTCGCGTTCAGAAGAAATAAAGAAGGGCCTCGTGCCGCTGCAAACGCTCCGCTCGGATATCGATTTTGCGCGCGAGATAGCGTACCTGCCTTACGGTGTCATTGGCATCAAGGTCTGGATCTACCGTGGCGAAGTCTTCGACAAAGACAAAGGATCTAAAAAATGATTTTGCATTTTCACTACTGACTATAGACTACTAACTACTGACTATTCACCATGTTGGCACCTAAAAGAGCGAAATTTCGAAAATGGCAGACTGGCCGCCGCCACGAGCGAAAGCTGCACACACCCGAGACCCGCGGTATCACCGTTGCATTCGGTGCGTACGGTCTGCGCGCCATGTCACCAGCCCGGCTCACCTCGAATCAAATCGAGTCGGCACGGCGTGTCTTGGTGCGTGCCGGTGGAAAGACAGCGAAGGTCTGGATCCGTGTGTTCCCCGACAGGCCCTATACCCGGAAGGCCGCGGAAGTGGGCATGGGGAGTGGAAAAGGAGACGTCGCGGGATATGTTGTCGATGTACATCCCGGGCGCGTGATCTTCGAAATCGACGGAGCGCCCGAGGAAGTGGCGCGCGAGGCACTACGAAAGGCGGGGACCAAGCTTCCTCTGAAGGCTCGCGTTGTATCGCGAATTCGATAGCAATCGAACACGAACTATGAAAAATGCCGATTACAAGAATCTGACGTCTGAAGACCTGCAGAAGGAAATCTCCGAAAAGCGCGAGGCGCTCCGGGTCTTTCGTTTTGGGGGCGCGGGGAGCCGCAC
>CAYRQI010000022.1:9985-14893 GCA_964426425.1 uncultured Candidatus Saccharibacteria bacterium
ACGTGCGAGAAGGCCGAAACCTCCGCAAGGAAATTGCGCGGATGCTCACCGAGCTTCGCAGCCGGCAGGTAGCTTCAGAGAAGAAAACAGCGTAATATAGCGGACTTGTATGGCAAAGGAATCAAACGCACACATCTCGAAGCCGGAAGCCATGCCTACCGGCAGGCAGGCCCACAGTCCGAGGCTATTTACGGGTGTCGTCGTGAAGACGGCCATGAAAAATACCGCGACCGTGCTCGTCGAGCGCTATGTGATGCATCCGAAGTACAAGAAGTATCTGCGCAGGAGCAAGAAGTATCTCGTCCATGATCCGGGCAACAGCGTGAACGTTGGCGACAAGGTAACTATCCGCGAAAGCAAACCCATATCTAAAAGAAAGCATTTTGTGATTGCCTCGAAGCTAGAAGCTCGAAGCTAGAAGCTATTCTTTATGTTACAGGATAGAAGTCTCGTAAAGATTGCTGATAACTCCGGCGGCATCATCGGCAGGGTCTTCAAGATACTGGGGGGTTCAAGAAAGCGCACTGCCGAGATTGGCGATGAGGTTGTCATTTCCATCCAGACGGCACAGCCGCGCAAACTCGTTAAGAAGAAGGAAGTGCATCGAGCCGTCGTGGTGCGACAGACGAAACCGTTTCGCCGCGCCGACGGCTCCTACGTGCGTTTCGACGAGAACGCGGTTGTTCTCATTGTGGGCAGCGGCAAGGAGCCGAAAGAGCCGAAGACGAATCGAGTATTCGGTCCTATCCCGCGGGAACTCGTCGAACGGGGTTACCAAAAGATCGCCTCATTGGCCCCTGAAATTGTATGAAGCTCAAGAAGGGAGATAGGGTTATAGTTATTGCTGGCAAGGAGCGCGGGAAAATTTCTACGATCGTGCGCGTGCTGCCGCGGAAGAATCTCGTCGTTCTTGACGGGCTCAATCTCGCGAAGCGTCACCGCCGGCCTTCGGCCAGAAATCGTAAAGGGCAGATCATCGATCGCGCCATGCCAATGCACGCATCGAATGTTATGATTGTCGATCCGAAGACCGGGAAGGGAACGCGTATAAAGCTCTCCCGCGATAAAGACGGTGCCCGCGTTCGCGTCGCAGTCAAAAGCGGGCAGGCGTTGGAGTAATGCAAAAATCAGGCATTTTGATTCGAGTATGGACGTAACACAACAAACATTCCAAAAGAAAACCTTTGAGGCGCTTAAGGCCGATCTTGGTTACTCAAATATCATGCAAACGCCGCGGGTGGTAAAGATTGTTATCTCGTGCGGAGTCGGCAAGATCAACAAGGATAGAAAGCGCATGGATCTTATTGTCGACAGGCTTACGCGCATCGCCGGTCAAGCAATTGTGCCGCGCGGTGCCAAAAAATCGGTCGCGAACTTCAAGAGTCGCAAGGGCGATATCGTCGGCTATCAGGTGACGCTCCGAGGAGCACGTGCCGATGCGTTTCTCCAAAAGCTTATTCATATCGCGTTGCCGCGCACCAAAGATTTCCGCGGCATCTCTCCTACTGCGATCGATGAGATGGGTAACATCACAATTGGCATAAAGGAGCACACGGTATTTCCCGAAACTTCGGACGAAGACTCGAAGGATATCTTCGGTCTTGCCGTTACCATTGTGACGACCGCAAAAAATAAAAAAGAAGCAGCGTCGTTCCTCCGTCACCTTGGTCTTCCGCTTCGCGAAGGGAAAATAGATTGACTTCGAGCACGCGTTCGCCTATAGTGTGCGGGCCTCGCAGGGGGCTTTGTTTTTAAGTGATCCCGAGCTTGTCGAGGGATATCGAAAGAACAAAGTCACGGAGGGAGAAACCATAACCATTTGCCGCAAGGCAGGTGCAGGACTCCCAGCCTTTCCTTCTTGGCTCCTCGACTAGCTCGGGATAAACATTTGTATGGCAAAAAAGTCACTCATCGTTAAGGCAAACCGAAAGCCGAAGTTTTCTACGCGGACGATTCGACGCTGCTTCAAATGCGGTCGGCCGCGCGGCTTCATGCGCGATTTCAATCTTTGTCGCATCTGCTTCCGTGAAGAAGCGCTTGAAGGCAATATTCCCGGCATAAAGAAAAGCTCATGGTAGTTCGACTACGCTCACCACTATGGTAAACGATCCTGTCGCAGACTTTGTTGTTCGTCTCAAGAATGCCGTCGCAGTCGGCAAAATGTCTATTTCGGTGCCGTTTTCGAATTTCAAAATGGCCATCGCGGAGGCTTTGAAGGATGCTGGCTACGTGAAAGCAGTTGAGAAGAAGGGAAAGAAGGTAAAAAAGATGATCGACATCACACTCGCCTACGATGAGAGTGGTAAGCCAATGATCTCTGGCGTGAAGCGCATCTCGAAGCCGGGACGGCGCGTCTACCGCGGCACGCGTGAGTTATTTGCAGTTCGCTATGGCCATGGCGACCTGATTCTATCCACGCCGAAAGGCATCAAGACCGGTCTTGAAGCGAGGAAGGAGAAAGTTGGCGGCGAAGCACTCTTTGAAATTTGGTAATTCGACAAGTCCACCATAAATAATTCTATGAGTCGTATTGGTAAACAGCAAATCACGATCCCGGCAGGCACTGACGTGTCGATTTCAAACGATGCGATCACGGTGAAAGGAAAGGGCGGCACCTTGACGCGCTCGCTACACCCGTCGATCAAGATCTCTGTCGGAAACGGTGCCGCGTCCGTCGAGCCCGCGAATACATCGCGTCTCGCTCGCGCGCTCTGGGGCACGTATGCGGCGCACCTCAAGAATATGATCGCGGGCGTGAATACGCCGTTTACGAAAAAACTCTTTATCGAGGGCATCGGCTATCGCGCGGAGGTTGCTGGCCGCGACCTCAAACTTGCGCTCGGCTTCTCGCACCCTGTCATCGTGCCGATCCCCGAAGGTATAACTGTTTCTGTCGACAAGGGGACTATTGCGATCACAGGCGCAGATAAGGAGAAGGTTGGCCAATTCTCCGCCGCGGTGCGCGCGATGCGCAAACCAGAGCCGTACAAAGGCAAGGGCATCCGGTATGAGGATGAGATTGTGCGTCGCAAACAAGGCAAGAAAGCGGTCGCCACAGCAGCGTAAAGAAGATGTTATGAGCAAAGCGAATCATCCATTCTTTTTTATGCTCGTTAAGAAAAACTAACCATGAAATCACTAAAAGCACAAAAGAGAGAACGTAGGCACAAAAGAGTGCGGGCGAAAGTCTCCGGAAGCGCCGAGAAGCCACGCCTCTCGATCTACAAGTCGAATACCACGCTCTACGCGCAGCTCGTCGATGATTCGAAAGGGACAACGCTCGCCGCGGTTTCTTCCTCCGCGGAAAAGGGGAAGACGCCGCGGGAGCGCGCGGAAGCCGCCGCAGGGGTACTCGCGAAGCGCGCGTTAGATATGGGCATCTCGGCGGTCGTCTTTGATCGAGGCGGGTTCCAATATCTCGGCACAGTGAAAGCGTTTGCCGATGCGGCGCGCGCCGCAGGGTTGAATTTCTAATTCGTATGACTGATGAACGAACACGGGAAGAAGGGCAGATCGCACCTGTTGCCGGCGCGGTGGCCGAGCCGTCTCAAGGGGTGAGCACGGAAAAGGAGAAATCGGAAGGGCGAAGACCGTTCGCGCGCGGCCGCGGCCGAGGTGGCCACCCCGAACGTGGCGGCAGGGGGCGCGACGAACATCGCAGCGAATTCGCACAGAAATTGATCGGCATCCGGCGCGTTGCCCGGGTCATGGCAGGCGGAAGACGTTTCAACTTTTCCGTTGCGCTTGTCTTGGGAGACAAAAAAGGGCGTGTCGGGATAGGTGTCGGCAAGGCTGCTGACACGGAGCTTGCGATCGAAAAGGCGACTCGTGCCGCAAAACGCTCGATGATCACTCTCGATCTTCGAGAGAACAAAAGCATTCCGCAAAACGTCGAGGCGAAATATTGCGCCTCGCGTGTCGAGATTCGTCCATCGCCGGGGCGCGGCCTCGTCGCTGGCTCTTCCGTGCGAACTGTTTTGGAGCTCGGCGGTGTTTCCGACGTGACGGCGAAGATTCTCTCGCGAAGCCACAATCCCATCAACAATGCACGTGCCGCGATTGAAGCGCTGCGCAAGGTCTCGAAATAATCGTATGCAACTCAATCAACTACAGCGACCGCGTGGCTTGAAGCGTCCGATGCAGCGCGTGGGGCGGGGGCAGTCGAGCGGCCGTGGCAAGCAATCGGGCCGCGGTGGAAAGGGGCAGACGGCGCGCGCAGGCGCGAAGATCCGCCCGGCATGGCGCGATATCGTGAAGAAACTTCCCAAACGCCGCGGCTTTGGCAAGAACCGGGGACGTACCGTCGTGGGGACGCGTCCGGATACGCTTGCTATCCCGCTTCAGCGTCTCGACAAACTCTTCGATTCCGGCGCAACAGTGACTTTGGCGACGCTCTCGGAGCATGGTATTACTGGCAAAAAATCGCAGCCGGTGAAAATCGTCGGCGGAGGAGAGTGTACGAAGAAACTTTCTATTCAAGGCATTCGGGTCTCTGCTGCTGCGAAAACGGCGATTGAAAAAGCAGGAGGGAGTATTTCCTAAATGTATGCTCGAAACATTCTGGCGGAAGGTGAGTCTCATTATAGAGGACGAGACGTTGCGTAATCGTGTGCTCTTTGTGCTTGGCGCGCTCATCGTCTTCCGGATTCTTGCCGCAATTCCGATCCCAAGCATCGACGCGGCGGCGCTTGCAATCTACCTCGAGAACAATCAGTTTCTCGGGCTCCTCAACATTTTCTCAGGCGGCGGCTTATCGACGCTCTCTATCATGATGATCGGCGTTTCGCCCTACATCACCGCTTCGATCGTCATGCAACTCTCGACGGTACTTTCGCCGCGCCTGAAAGCGCTCTATCAGGAGGAGGGTGACGCTGGCCGACAGCGCTTCATGCAGTACTCGCGCTATCT
>CAYRQI010000023.1:0-3150 GCA_964426425.1 uncultured Candidatus Saccharibacteria bacterium
CACGCTTGAGGGCGTTGTTGGTTTCGAGCTTCTCGGCTCGGGAATGCGAAAGCTCTGCTTTCGCATCTCACGTGCTCCACGTCGCTCGTAAAATGCCAACGGTAATAGAAAACCGCGATTGACGTCAGAATAAGGGTATGCTCATGAAGACTTCATGCGGCATACTTCAGAGTGTCGGGTGCGGGAAGCCACATTTATGAGCCTAAGCTGTTCTCGCAAGAGGCCATGAAAATACTTCTTGTAGAAGACGAGCAAAAATTGGCGAATGTCCTGAAGCGCGGGCTTGAGCTCCAAGGCCACGCTGTCGATATCGTCGGCGATGGCAAGAAAGCGCTCACGCGGATATCGCTCCATCGGAATGACTACGACATCGTCATCCTCGACCTTATGTTGCCCTCGATGGACGGGCTCGAGATATGCAAGCGGGTGCGGGCTGAAGACATCACAGTGCCGATCCTCGTGCTTACCGCACGCGCTGAGACGGATAATAAGGTGAAGCTTCTTCTTTCTGGTGCCGACGACTATCTCGTGAAGCCATTCTCGTTCGCAGAGCTTTCGGCACGGCTTCGAGCGCTTTCGCGACGTCCCGCTAAAACGGTGCCCGAGGTCCTACGCAGCGATGATATTGAACTGAATCCGACGACACGCCGCGTGACACGTGCGGGTCGCGACGTCCCTCTCACCTTGAAAGAGTTCGGGCTTCTCGAGTACTTCATGCGCAATCCTGACAAGGTCGTGAGTCGGGAAGACCTTCTTAGTCACCTGTGGGATTTCAATTATGTCGGATTTAGCAACGTCGTTGATGTTCACGTTAAGAACCTTCGTAGAAAGCTTGATGGAGGAAATTCGGGCCTGCTTGAAACGGTTCGCGGCATCGGCTACCGGCTTCGCGCATAGCATAGGTGTCAGTTTGATCCGTTCTTCCGTAGCGAAGTGAGCGTGGATTTTTCTTATCGAGCAAGAGCCGGGTAGCCGAGCGCAGCTGGTTTGGGCTTCACTTTCGATTCATGGGCGCTTCGTAGCATAGGCGTAGAGTTGCTCCTTTTCGAGAGGCGCCGCCCCGAGCTTCCTGCGAGGGGCGGTAGCGCTCGAGAGAAATTTACCAGATAGTTCCATTCACACTATGTTGTCGAGAAACGAGGAACAGTCCATCTTACAGCTGCGGAAAATGATCGCGTGAGCCGGGGAGGCGAGAGCTTAGAGGAACCTCGCCTCCCCGGCGCATAAGGGCTGCTTCAGGGTATTTCATCTGACCCTATGCGGTGTTTTCTATGTGTTCGCGGTCAAAACCATACAGGCTCCGCGTGGAGCCTTTTGATATAGTATGACGGTGTTTCCTGCGTAAGGAATGCGCGCTATTCACGTCATTCATGAAAGACATCGAACGATCGTTTCGTGAGGCATTCGAGCGTCATGCTGACGAACTCTTTCGGCACGCGGCAATGCGGCTTCCCGATAGAGATCGCGCGCTCGAGCTCACACAGGAATGCTTTTTGCGAGCTTGGAGCTACGCGACCAAAGGTGAAGAGATACGAGAGATGCGGCCGTTCCTTTTTCGAACGCTGCGTCATCTCATCATCGACGAATACCGGAAGGCAAAATCATTCTCGCTCGACGAAATGACCGAGAACGATGAGAGGGAGCAGGTCGGCTCGCTCCTGCGGGATGAAGGCGATCCGCTCGAAGAGGCGATGGATCGTTTCGATGGTTCGCGTGCGCTTGCCATCCTCGTGGAGCTTCCCGACATGTATCGCGAGGTCATCGCGATGCGCTACGTGCACGATCTCTCGATACGAGAGGTCGCGGAGGCAACAGGAGTAAGCGAGAACGTCATCTCGGTGCGGCTCCATCGGGGCTTAAAGAAGTTGCGTGCCCTGCTCGAATCCGAACAATGATCCGTATGGATGAATTTTTCTCACAAATGAAAAAAGAGGTAGAGAAGACACGGCTCACATCGGAGGAGCGGGAAGTCATGCGCCGAGCACTCGAGGGCGCTTTTGCGTCGGGTTCACCGGTGAAGAGTCCCATGCGTGTGACACCAAGCCCGTTCCTCTTCATCTCTTCCAAACTTTTCTCGCCGCTCGCATTCGTGCTCGTTCTCGCGGTTATCGGCGGCGGCACCGCTTACGCCGCAGAAGGCGCTCTCCCGGGCAACATGCTGTATCCGATAAAGGTACACGTGAATGAAAAAATCGCGGTAGCGCTCGCCGCTTCCTCCGAGGCGAAAGCGCAGGCGCACGCAAAGTTTGCGGAGCGGCGAATGCGGGAGGCAGAGGCGCTCGTGGAGCGCTCGGCGCTTACGCACGAAGCGAAAACCGAACTCGAAGAGAGGCTCGAGACTCATGCGGCCGAGGTGGATGCGGCGATCGAACTCGTACAGCGCGAAGATCCCGTTGTTGCGGCGGAGATCACCGCGAGACTTGAGTCGGCTTTTTCCGCTCACGGCGCGCTGATCGAGCGGCTTGGCGAGGAAGCAGACGAAGAGAGCAAAGAGGAATCACGACGCCTCGCAAGCGCTTTCAAGGAAAGAGGGAAGAGAGCGGCGAGCGCTTCGCGCACCTTTGCCGTAAAGGCCGAGCGGAGCGCGGAGGGAATCGAGGTACAGACCTTCGCGGCAGATGCCGGTTCGGCGATTACTGCTTCGGTCATGATCGAGGCCGAAGATCCGGTAACGGCGCGCATCGGTGCGAATGCCTCTTCGACTCTCGACAAAGCAGAGCGCCGGCTTGAGGCGTTCAAGAAGAAGCTCAACACAACCACGGCGAAGCAAGTCAAGAAGCAAATAGAGAAAGCGCGTGAGCGCATCAAGAAGCTGCACAAAGAAGACACCGAAGGTTTCGAGAAGGCGCTCAAGGAAGCGAAAACGCTGGAAGTTTTCATCGAGGCGCAGGAAGAGTTCCAAGAGCGCGCGCTCCTTCCTGTGCCGGATCAGAATGGACTCGATGAAGTGGAAGATGGGGTTGAAGACGAGGACGACGCTGGCACTCCGCCTGCTATCTTGCAGTAGCGGAGCACCGCAGATTTTGACGCGCGCCTATGCGCAGGGGACAGTACTGGAGTGCACGGACTTTCGGAAGAGTGGAAAGGCGAGCCATATTCTAGCGGCGAAGATCCTTCTCTCTTTGAATATCGAAATGAAAAGGTCGGCAC
>CAYRQI010000023.1:3160-11677 GCA_964426425.1 uncultured Candidatus Saccharibacteria bacterium
CTTCTCTGGGTTTTTCATTGCCGTCGCTAGGGAGATGCGGCTCTTAACTAATCAGATCAAATCACGACAATAATTCCGCGACAAACGTGAATGGCTGACCCTGTTAGAAATCGCACCCGCGCGAAAGCGCGTCCGAAGGGCCGACGGGGACGGGCTATTTCTAGGGAGTTGACAAGCTATAGCTATTGGGGCATAGTGGCGGCATTAGAAGGGGAGTAGGCATGATTATCTATATTTTAAGCCATATTATGAAGCATCTAGCACTTGTCCCGGCAGTCATAGCTCTCTTTCTTGCGGGCGCGGCATCCGCGCAGGTCTACTATTCGCCGGCTACATCGGTTTCAACCCCTGGCTGCATCATCATCACGGACAACCTTTCGTTCGGTTCCCGCGGCAGCGAAGTCAGCAAGCTTCAGCAATTTCTCGTGAGTCAGAATTACCCGGGTGGAGGCAGCTGGATGATCACGGGCTACTTTGGCCAAGCAACAACGCAAGCAGTGCGCAACTTCCAGCAATTAGCAGGAATTCCGATGACGGGCTACGTTGATTCTGCAACGCGCTCGGCAATCCAAACACGCACCTGTGGAACGGCGAGCACCGCGCCAGTTTCTCCGGCCCTTTTTCCTCCCAGCTATACATTGCCGGCGCCGAGCTACACGACTCCTCCGTACATTCTACCTTCGACTCCTCCGTATACCTCTCTAGCATACCCATACTCGCCGTATCCGTATGGTGGCGTATCGATTACATCAATGTCGACGCAGAGCGCGCAAGTCGGAACATCCATCACTCTGTATGGTACTGGCTTCGACATCACAGGCACGAACACGGTGCATGTCGGCAACGCCACTGTCATCGCATCGAGCAACGGTTCGTCGCTCACCTTTACCGTGCCGTCGCTTCCGAATGGAACATATAGTGTCTACATAACGAACTCACGCGGCACATCGAATTCTCTCTTGCTCTCGGTGTCGCAGGCGCAGCTGGTGTGTAATCCCGTACCATGGTATCAGCCATGGAATTGGTTCGGTCAGCAGTACCAGTGCGGCATCTATAGCAATGTCCTGCTCAACTCTATCACACCAAACTGGGCGGCAGTGGGAACGATGATAACGGTAAAGGGAAACGGATTTTCCGCGACGAATAACACGGTCTATATGGGCGGAAGTATTGTTGCGACTGTTGCATCGACCAACAACGGTACCGAACTCACTTTCACCGTACCAACCCAGCTTTCGGGGCCCTACGGCTTGCAGCCGGTCGTGCCCGGCCACTATCCGGTGCGCGTCGTAAACGCGACCGGCGCGCAGAGTAATTCGCTCACGCTCTCCATCACACAGAGCTCAACATCGCTTTCGATCTCGAACATCTCGGGACCATCTTCGCTCCAAGCGGGCACACAGGGCACGTGGACGCTCGTCGTAAACGCGCCGTATGCCGCATACCTCACGACTACCGTAAACTGGGGTGACTCAAGCTCGCCGTTCACATCGAGCATGCCGCCGGCCTACCTCACAGGAGCGCAAACGCTCACCTTCACTCACGTCTACCACAACCCCGGCACCTTCACGATCACGTTCAATGTCTCGGCTGGCGGCAATACGACCTCGGCTACGAGGACAGTGACGGTTACTGCGGCTCCGAGCGGCGGCGCGCTTAGTCTCAACTCTCTTAGCCCAATGCAGGGCGCGGTGGGAACCACGGTCACGCTCACCGGCTCTGGTTTTACTTCGACAGACAATGTCGTCCACTTCGGCATCGGCGGCGCGCGCAATATCCCTTCGAGCAACGGTACGCAGATTACATACATGATCCCGACATACATTTCGGCATGTGATCTCATAGCGCCGGGATACTTCTGCGGCGCGCCGACACAGACCGTAACGCCGGGTGTCTATCCCGTGTACGTCACCAATGCAACGGGCGCGTCAAACGTTCTCTACTTTACGGTTCAGTAGGGCGCTCGGGCGGCATGTTTTCTCCTGCGAGACTCGCGGGAACTCCATAGACTTCGCCACGTATGTGTCCTCGGCACGGCCATTTCGTCAGCAGTGTTTCGAGTCGCTCAAACAACGTCGCAGGGAGAAAACGTGCCACCCGAGCGCACACTTTCTAGACGAACGAACCGCCATGCTTTTCGAGTTTCGTCCGTGATAGTACCGCTAAGTCAAGTAATCGACCTTTTATACAGATTCTATTTGCTCGGCCTCCTTGACACAATATACCCTAGGGGGGTATTCTGTGTATAACTCTATGAAACCTGATATTAAGAAAAAATCGCTCCGACGGCTACGCATTGTGGAAGGGCAGGTCAAAGGCCTCGCGGGAATGATCGAACACGAGAAGTATTGCGTCGACCTCATCACGCAATCGAGCGCGATAAAGAAGGCGCTCTCCGGTGTCGAGGATCTCATTCTCAAAAACCACCTCGAGACGCACGTGCGGCAACAGATGAAAAGCGGCAAGGACAAAAAGGCCATCGAAGAGATCATGAAAATCTACCAACTCTCCCAAAAGTGCAAGTGATTTTCGCGTATGAAATTTGGCATCATTCTACAGTCCAACAAGCCGGAGCGCGTATGGAATACGTTCCGCTTTGGTATAACGGCATTACGTGCCGGACATGCGGTGCAGATTAACCTCATGAATGAGGGTGTCGAAGCTGAAGACATCCCCGACACCGGGCAGTTCGACATTTCGAAAAAGATAGTGGAGTTCAAGAACCTTAAAGGAACACTTCTCGCGTGCGAGAGCTGTCTTTCGGTCCGATCCAAGAAGAGCGGCATCTGCCCAGTTGGCACAATGAAGGATCTTATGGCGATGGTGGGAGAATCCGATAAAGTTCTCGTGTTCTGATTGACATAAGGCCGGTGGTCGATCCGGCGCGAACAATGTCATTATCAATTCAACAAAAAACCATGATAAACACAATTCGTTTGCTTAAGGTAAGCGTAGTATGGACGGGCGTTGTCTATGTCGTCTGTTTCGGCGTAGTCGCGCTCTTTCCCGGTGTCCGGGACGCGTTCTTCCAGTACGCGCTCCACTCGGTAAATGTCGGTATCGGACAGAGCGTGATGACGCTCACAACATTCATCGCGGGTCTCATCACCTGGGACGCTATCGCGGCACTTGCTGCATGGCTCTTCGCATACCTCTGGAACACGATAAAGAGTTGAACCATAGCTATGCACGGACAGAACAAACGGGCGCCGACATATACCTGCCCGATGCACCCGGAGGTGCAGAAAAAAGAGCCGGGCAAGTGTCCGGGGTGCGGAATGGAACTACTAAAGTCCGAAGCACGAACTTCGAGATCCGAAATGCATGCGGAGCACGAAATGCAAAAAGTGTCACATACGGATCACGAGGTCGCCATGACGAATCCGCAGATCGCCAAGCAGATGGAGGCGGATATGCGACGTCGGTTTTGGATCTCACTTCTTCTTTCAGTACCGATCTTTCTTCTCTCTCCGGTCGGAGCCAATATCCTCAACATCCGTCTCTTTGAGCCGGCCGCGACGAATTGGATACTGCTCATCCTCACAACGCCCATCGTCTTCTGGACCGGTTCAATTTTCATAACCGGCACGTATTACTCCTTGAAGGCGCGCACGCTCAACATGGCCGTCTTGATAGCGACGGGGGTGCTCGCGGCCTATCTTTTCAGCGTCTTGCTCACATTCATCCGGCCGGAGTCGGAAACGTTCTACGAAGCGGCGGCTCTTTTGGTGACGTTCGTCTTGTTCGGTCACTGGATGGAAATGAAATCGCGTCGCGGCACGTCGGATGCACTGCGCGCGCTCTTTGATCTCGTGCCGCCGAAGGCAACCGTCATTCGGGATGCGAAGGAGATCTCAATACCGAGCTCAGAGATCATACACAATGACATCGTGGTTTTGCGACCGGGCGACAAAGTACCGGTGGACGGCGAGATTATGGAAGGGGAGACATCTATTGATGAATCGCTGGTGACCGGAGAGTCGATTCCCGTCGCGAAAGTGATCGGCGCGAAAGTGATCGGCGGCTCCGTGAATCTCACGGGCGCTGTCAGGTTCAAGGCCACGCAAGTCGGTTCGGAAACCGTTCTCGCACAGATCATCAAGATGGTCGAGACGGCGCAAAACTCCAAAGCGCCGGGACAGCGCATTGCCGACCTGTGGGCGGGGAGACTCGTCATCGTCGCCATCGGCTCCGGCATTTCTGCATTTATCGGCTGGTATTTCTTTGGCAATGTGGGATTACTGCCCGCGCTAACCTGCGCGATCTCGACGGTCGTCATCGCGTGCCCGGATGCGCTTGGCCTTGCGACGCCGACTGCCGTTGCGGTCGGTACCGGCCTTGGCGCAAAACACAACATTCTCATCAAAGACGCGGCGACGCTTGAAAATACCTCAAAGCTCAACGCCATCGTGCTTGATAAAACGGGGACGCTCACGGAAGGAAAACCGAAAGTGACCGAGGTCGTTGCAACAGCTCCCTACAGCGCCGCAGACGTGCTCGCGTACGCTTCCGCTGTAGAGAAAAACTCGAATCATCCGATCAGTCTCGCCATCATCGAAGAGGCGAAGAAACGAAATGTCTCGACTGAAAAACGAGTCGAGGAATTCGAATCCATCGGCGGCCATGGCGTGCGTGCTCTTGTGGATGGCAAGGACGTCATCGTGGGGACCGAGCGTCTACTGAAGCAAAACAATGTCGATCTCGCACTGCTCCGAGAGGAAATTCATCGGCTTCTCGACACCGGGAATACAATCAGCATTGTGGCAATAGATGGCACGGTGGCCGGCGTAATAGGTGTCGCCGATACCGTACGTGCGAGCGCGAAGAAAACGATCTCCACGCTTAAAGAGCTCGGCCTTGAAGTAGCGATGATCACCGGCGACCACGAACAAGTGGCCAAGGCGATTTCAGATAGTCTCGGCATCGACCGATACTTCGCGCAGGTGTTGCCGGAAGACAAAGCAAAATATGTCAAAAAGCTTCAAGATGAGGGTAAGAATGTCGCGATGGTCGGCGACGGGATCAACGATGCACCCGCCTTGGCGCAGTCCGACATCGGGATCGCGATCGGCGCGGGCACCGATGTCGCGATCGAGACGGGCAACATTGTCTTGATGAAATCCGATCCCTACGACATCGTCGCGGCGCTTCGCTTGAGCAAAGCAACCGTCACCAAGATGAAGCAAAATCTCTTCTGGGCTGCGATTTACAATGTGCTGGCGATTCCCGTTGCGGCGGGAGTATTCTACAATGCACTCGGCTGGTCGCTCCGTCCGGAGATCTCCGCGCTCCTCATGTCCGCTTCCTCGATCATCGTCGCCACAAATGCCGTCCTCCTCAAACGAGTCGAACCGAAACTGAAGGTATAATGTAGTGATCTATGAACAGGCGATATGTTTACCTCATAATCGGCATTGTCGCGGTCGCGGCCATCGGTGCTCTGTACTATGCGATGAAAGGGACGACCTTCATTTCATCTCTTGCGCCGCCGGTAATTGAACTGCAAGACGGCGACATCTACGATCTCGTTGCGGCGCCGGTCGAGAAGGAAATCAATGGGAAAACGTACACAATGCTCGCCTACAACGGCTCGATCCCGGGACCTCTCATCAAAGTTGAACAAGGGATGGAGATCACGATTAATTTTACCAACGGTACGGATATGAAAACCCTCCTCCATTCGCATGGCGTGCGGATGGACAATCCGTTCGACGGTTCGCAGACCACGCAGAAAGAAATGGAACCGGGAGAGTCGTTCGCGTACAAATTGAAATTTCCGGACGCCGGCATGTACTGGTACCATCCGCATGTGCGCGAGGATTATGAGCAGGAACTCGGGCTCTATGGCGGATACCTTGTCGCTCCGAATTCCGAAAACTATTGGTCGCCGGTCAACCGCGAAATTCCACTTTTCCTCGATGATATTCTTATCGAAGATGGCAACATTCTCCTCAGCAAGAAAGGAGCTGACCGCACGCTCATGGGCCGATTCGGCAACGTGATGCTTATAAACGGCGAGGTTGATTATCACATTGCGGCGAAGAAGGGTGAGGTCATTCGTTTTTACATAACCAATGCGGCCAATACGCGGCCGTTCAATTTTGCAATTTCGGGAGCCAAACTTAAGCTTGTCGGCGCGGACGGCGGTGCGTACGAGCAAGAGAGCTGGACGGACAGTGTGATTCTGGGACCATCAGAGCGGGCAATTGTTGAAGTATTTTTTGACAAAGCAGGAACATACGCGATTCAAAACAAAACTCCCGACAAAACCTATACACTTGGCAGCATAGCGGTGTCGAATGAGCAGGCCGAAAGGTCGTATGCCGCGCAATTTGAGATGCTTCGCTCGCACGCAGAGACGATCGCGAGCATTGAACCGTTCCGTTCGATGTTCAAAAAAGCGCCGGACAAGTATCTCACCCTCACTGTCGACATGATGGGCATGTCTGGGATGGATGGCCACATGCCTGCCCGCCAAAGCCTTGGCGATGGCGGGATGCCGGACGGCGCGATGATGGGTGGCACTGGAATGATGGGAAGTGTACCGCCGGGAGGTATCGAATGGGAAGATACCGACATGCAGATGATGAACCAGATGTCGAATACTGACATGGTCAAGTGGCATATCGTTGATCAGGATACCGGCAAGAAAGACATGGATATTGATTGGACTTTCAAGAAAGGTGTGCCGGTCAAAATCCGCATCGAGAACGACCCGACCTCAATGCACCCAATGCAACACCCGATTCACTTCCACGGCCAGCGATTTCTCGTCGTCGCCCGAGATGGCGTAGTGCAAACAAATCTGGTGTGGAAAGATACGGTTCTTGTAAAAGCCGGAGAAACCGTTGATATTGTGCTCGATACGTCGAATCCGGGAGTATGGATGGCACACTGTCATATCGCCGAGCATCTGGAGGCGGGAATGATGATGAAATTCGAGGTACAATGAGTTGTTGATGCGAATGGTTCATTCGCGGCTTCGACTGACACGCCTCTGCAAAGCCGCCTCGGCGGCCCGATCAGCGGGTGGTTCGATGTCTCCGAAAGCGCGAGTGGAAATCTCCCCGAGGTCAGCATCTAGTTTTCCATTGTGCTAGCGGTTTCAAAGGTGTAAACTGCGCCCATGAATATACGCGGATACGCGCTTCCCGTGCTAGTTGTGTTTCTCTTCGCAGGTGTCTTCGGCGTGTATTTCATGTTTGGGCCGATGCACGAAAGCGTTGGATGCCCATTTTTCCGTGGTGAAACTGTGCTCTGCGCGAGCTCCATTCTCGAGCACCTGAACCACTGGCAAATCGCTTTTTCGAGCATTCTCGCGGAGTTGCTCGTGACGTCGCTCGCACTCACGTTATTTGTGCTTCTCGCGTTTGCAGACTCGATTTCTTTTTCACCCGTCTCCCTATCTCCGCACGCGACACTTCGTGTTCGTCATACGCCAAGCTCGCCTCGGCGTAAATTCATCCGTTGGTTAGCACTGTTTGAAAACAGTCCCACTCGTTGGTAGTGGCGTGTAGAGACTCGTTACGGGTTTTTGTGCGCCGCATAAGTCCTCTTTGTGAGGGCTTTTAGCATTCTCGTTAAACGAACTATGGACACAAAAACAATAATATTCGCAGGAGCCGTCGTGCTCCT
The DNA here is from genome assembly GCA_964426425.1 of uncultured Candidatus Saccharibacteria bacterium. Classification (GTDB taxonomy): domain Bacteria; phylum Patescibacteriota; class Minisyncoccia; order Phycocordibacterales; family UBA2100; genus UBA10103. The sequence continues at coordinate 10,796 of CAYRQI010000023.1, forward strand.
CGCGATCGGCGGTCTCTTCTACTGGGGCCGCGCAAATCAGTCAGCCGCTGCGAAGGAACCGATTAGGGAAAGCGCGCTTGCCGCAGCGGAAACGTTCTATGACTTCGGAGAGATCTCGATGGCGAACGGCAACGTGAGCCAAGTCTTCGAGGTAACGAATCCGACGGAGAAGGATATCACACTCGTCTCGCTCACGACCTCCTGCATGTGCACGACAGCATTCATTGTGAAAGACGGTGTTCGTCGCGGGCCATTTGGCATGCCCGGGCACGGCGGGCCCGTGCTGCGGGCAAATGAAGTCATTCCGGCGGGCGGAAAGCTCGCGATCGACGTTGTCTACGATCCAAACGCGCACGGGCCCGCCGGCGTGGGCGAGATCGACCGCTTCGTCTACCTCGTCGATGAAACTGGCGGACAGCTCTCGTTCGAAATTAAGGCAAACGTGACGCCCTAGTCGTATGAAGCGATTACTCATTATCGGCGGTGTCATCGTTGTCGCACTTACTGCCGTCGTCGCTCTCAAATACGCGCCGTGGACGTCAAGCATCATCTGGAATCTTTCCGACGGAGGCAAATGGCTTCTGCCTTTGGTCGGCGTTTCGGCCGTCTTGGACAGCGTGCATCCGTGCTCGTTCTCGATCCTCCTCATCACCATCGCATTCCTTTTTGGGATGCAGATGACGCGGTGGAGAATCCTTGCGATGGGCGGGCTCTACATCGCCGGCATCTTCGTTGCTTATCTCGGTATCGGCATTGGCCTCTTCAACGTGCTTCACGTCTTCTCGGTGCCGCACTTCATGGGAAAGCTCGGCGCAACACTTCTGATAGGGTTCGGTATCCTAAACCTCATCAACTGGCGCTACCCAACGTTTCCCCTCAAGC
>CAYRQI010000023.1:11687-14617 GCA_964426425.1 uncultured Candidatus Saccharibacteria bacterium
ATGGCGCGCATCGGAAAATGGCGGAATTGATGAACACAATCTCCGTGCCGGCGGCATTCCTGCTCGGACTACTCGTCGGTCTCTGTCAGTTCCCGTGCATGGGCGGCCCATACCTCATGGTCATTGGCCTTCTGCACGACACGGCTACGTACGCGACCGGAATCGGCTACCTCGTGCTCTACAACGCGATACTGATCTTTCCACTCGCTGCAGTCTTGTATCTTGCGGCGAGTAAGGAGGTCGTGGACAAAATGCAGCATTGGCGCGAAGCGAACGTCTCGGCAGTTCGACTTTGGAGCGGAATCGCGATGGTGTTACTAGGAATAATCGTTCTCTATGTATAAACGGCAACTCAGATTGGGAGATGCGATAGCATGGCTTGCAAAGCTTCTGCACATACCGCACTGCGCAAATTGCGAGCGGCGTCGTACCATCCTGAATGAAATTCGGTCGGTGGGCGTGAAAGAAACGATGAAAAGATTAAAAGACTGTTGCGATTAAGCGTTATGGAAAACGATCAGAAGAGATCAGTATTGGAAACGTACGCAGTGCCTATCCTCATTGCATTCATCGGTCTCGGGGCGCTCGCACTGCAGTACGGCGAAACCGGCGGGCAGAGCGCTGCCGTGAGCGATGCGGAATACGCAGCACTCACGGAGCAGGTGATGCCAGATGAGGGCGTTGAACTGCCTCTCGTGTGGGGAGATCTCGGGAGGCGGCTCGTCGAATCGGGCGCAATAGATCAGGAGAAGTGGAAAGAGCTCTACGGAACGCTTACGGACGAGGAAAAAAGGTTGCTCGACGGAAACAGTTCTGAAGAATTGCGCATCACGCGAGAAAACGCCGGATATCTCCTCAATCTCTTGTGGGCTTTTGGATTCGCCAACAAAAATCCAATTCTCGAAGATCAGACGGAGATGATGAATCCGGAATACGGTGGTGCCGGCGGATTCGCTTCGACCGGAGGATGGACGCTCGCGAAAGGGGATGCAATGAAACACTACGGCGCGCATTCGCTTGTCCCGCTTACGCCGGAGCAGCAGAAACTTGTCGACAAGATATCGCGTGGCATATACCGCCCGTGCTGCGACAATTCGACGCACTTTCCGGATTGCAACCACGGTATGGCGATGCTCGGCCTGCTGGAAATAATGGCTTCGCAGGGCGCGAGCGAAGAGGAAATGTGGAACACGGCACTTGCAGTCAATTCCTACTGGTTTCCCGATACGTACCAAACCATCGCGCTCTACCAAAAACAGAAAGGGATAGCATGGGAAGACGTGTCGGCGCAGGAAGTCCTTGGCTACGACTTCTCGAGCGCATCCGGCTTTGCGCGGATTGCCGCAGCGATCGCGTTTCGAGGAGGAAGCGGCGCCTCGTGCGGCGTATAGGGATGTAGTAGAATCAGTCATTACAAACAGTTAGAAAATTAGCCATGGAAAACACGAACACAAACCTTGCTATCCCGATCGCAATTGTGATCGCGGGTGCGCTCATCGCGGGAGCTGTGTACTTCTCGCAGTCAGGGTCGTTGTCTCGGATTCCCGGAAAAGGAGATGCAGAAGGAGATTCAGCGACCTTGGAGAACATGAGGCCGATTTCGGCGGCTGATCACCTACGCGGAGATCCTCATGCACCGGTGAAAATTGTTGAGTATTCCGATACCGAATGCCCGTTCTGCAAATCGTTCCACCCGACGATGCAGCGGGTGATGGATGAATACGGTACAGAGGGAAAGGTTGCATGGGTGTACCGACACTTTCCGCTTGACACGATCCACCCGAAAGCGGACAAAGAGGCGGAGGCAACTGAATGTGCAAACGAACTCGGGGGAAACGATGCGTTTTGGAAGTTTGTGGACCGACTCTTCGCTGTCACCCCGTCGAACAACAACCTTGATCCAGCAGAGCTTCCAAAGATCGCTCAATACATCGGTCTCGATGTTGGAGCGTTCAGTTCTTGCCTTTCAAGCGGGACGTACGCCGCACACGTCGAAGAAGATTACCAAAATGCGCTTGCGACAGGAGGAAACGGGACTCCGTGGAGCATCGTGGTAGTCGCAAACGGCAAAAAGTATCCACTCTCGGGCGCACAACCGTACGAAGCGGTGAAAGAACTCATTGAAATTGCGCTGAACGGGAAATGAACGGTATGGCGCTACAAGCCTTCCAGAGAGTGCTGCGACAACCTTCATACACGCTCCTTGCGGCCAGTATCGCACTTGTGACGTTCGCGATGGCCGTGTGGATGCCGAACCTCGGCCTCATCGCACAAATTATTGTGGATCCCGGCGCGACGCTCTCCCAAAAGGTCTCGCTTCCTCTCTCGCTCGTAGGCTCGATACGCACGAACGTTAGCGTGCTTACCGCGCTCTACACGATCGCGATACCGGTTCTCTTCGGTGTGAATGTCGCGATGATGGTTTACTACCTGAAGCGGAGGGTACCTGCGGCGAAGCGCATGGGTCTCAGCGCGGGACTTCTCGGCATGGCAAGCGGCACGCTCGGAATCGGCTGCGCTGCCTGTGGCTCCTTCATTCTTACGAGCGCTCTTTCGAGCTTCGGTGGGGCGGGGGCACTCTTCCTCCTGCCTCTGCGGGGCGGAGAGTTCGGGATACTCGGCGTTGCGCTCCTTGGCATGTCCATCGTCGCCTTGGCAAAGCGGATCGAGGACCCGCTCATCTGCAAACCCTAAGCCAATCGTATGAACAATCAACACGTATTACTCGCAATTGTGATGGCGCTTGTCTTCATCGGGGGCGCGTACTACCTCGGCTCGCCACCTTCGTCACATCTCATCGCCGATAAAGCGCTCGCGGCGCAGTTCGACTACCTAAAGGTAAACGGCAATTCGAATTGCTCGGCAGCGTTCGCCGCCTCAATTGATTCGATGGGCGACTCGGAGCGATTGCGCGGTTCGTGCTGCTCTCC
>CAYRQI010000024.1:0-4741 GCA_964426425.1 uncultured Candidatus Saccharibacteria bacterium
ATCGTGATTTCCGAGATTGATCTCGATTTGCCGGTTCAGAATCCGGAGACGCGCTACATTCCGACTCTGGACGAGTACCTGAAGGATGGACCTGTCCGTTACGTCGATTCCGCGAAGCTCGGTGAGAATGGGAACGTTCTTATCTTTGCGCACACGTCGCATCTCCCTGTCGTGAAGAATCAAATGTACAAGGCGTTCAACCGCGTGCCGGAGCTCAAGCCGGGGGATTCGATCACTATCGAAGCGGAAGGGCACTCGTACCTTTACACGGTTACCTCGCTCACCAAAGTAGATGTGGCGGAAGGTATCGTCGACCTCTCTCCGACTGTGGGAAAAAAACTCACACTTGTTACGTGCGACACGCTCACCGGCAAGAGCGCGCGCTTCATTCTCGAGGCTGATTTCGTCGCGAAGTTCTGATACCGATACCTTGGACGCGGCTTGGTGCTTTTCTCCAGATACGAGGAAAGTAGCAAGGCGCTTCGATGATCGGAGTGCTCGTGCCGGGACGTCTCCCAGACCTCCTATAAAACGAAAGGGGGTGCCCTATGAGGAAACCCCTCCTCATTGTGGCTCTTGATACTCGGGATCCTAGCCGCCGGGCCCTGGGTATTAAGAAATGCGGCATCGTACTTTTTTCCGGAAGATGAACCCCTCGGTCGCTCATGCATCATGAGCGACGGGCGCACGGGCGAAATCGTGCGTAGCGGGTTCTGGCGTCGGGAATACTGCCGGGCGGAGCGAAAGTAACGCTCGGTTGTGGTTGTAGGATGTTCGCCCCATCCTGCAGCTTCTCTTTCTCGTATCGTATGCTTCACCGACCTCAAAAGGAAAAATTCGATGTACGGATACTTGTATCCAGCTTTTTGTTTGCGGCTATTTTGTGTCCACTTTCCGTGAGTGCGGCAACGTATGATTATGAACCCCGGTATCAGTACGAACAGCCGCGATATGAGTACGACTACGAACGCCGACAATACGATTATGAACCCCTTTATGATTACGAACGTCGTCAGTATGACTACGAGCCTCGTTACGATTACGAGCGTCAGCAGTTTGACTATGAATCCCGCTATGAATATGAGCGTCGTACTGCGCCCGATTTGATCGCAACTCCAGCGCCGGAATATTCGGCGGCTCCTACGGGTTATCCCAGTCCGACGGCGTATCCGTATTCCAGTGCGTATGGCGCGAGCGGTGGATACGGAGCCGCTGGAGGATATGGAATGGCGGGCGGATACGGCGTACAGGGAGGTTATGGCGTGCCGAGCGGCTATCCTTACACTATCGGTTATCCATATCCGATTGGGTATCCAATCACTATCGGCTACCCGGTACCCGTCGGCTATCCCATTACAATCGGCTACGCGGCGCCGATAGGTTATGCCGCGCCAATCGGTTATGCGGCAGAAATAGGCCGGGCTATTGATATCGGCTACGCTGTTGATATCGGCAAACCAATCGAGATCGGCTATGCCGCTCCGGTCGGCTACGCCGCGCCGGTGGGATGGTAACGTTGGCCCTCTTATTGCACGTGCTACGATGAGCGCGTGCGTATTCGTTTTACGAAACACGCTCGCGAGAAATTTGCCGTCCTTCGCAGGCACGGCTTTGTTGTTGCGAGGAAGCGTGTAGTCGAAGCATTAAGAAATCCAGAAAGAATTGATACCAACCGCCTCCCGCTTCTGATTGCCCAGTGCACTCTCACTGCCGCGCATGTGCTGCGGATTGTTTATCGGGAAGAGCGTGATATCATTATTGTCATCACTTTCTATCCGGGAAGGAAATCACAATATGAAAAAGACAAATCATCGTAGAATAAAAGCATCTTACGATTCAGACGCTGACGTGCTCGCATTCGAACAGGCAGGCGCTGCAAAGATTGATTACGCGGAAGAGATGGGCAACATGGTCGTGCATTTTACGAAAGCAGGTGCCCCTGTGCTCGTAGAGATTTTGGAAGCAACAAAGACATTCAAACATGACACGAAACCTCTCCGGCGCTTCGCCGAGGCTGTTCTCGTGCGCTCCTAGTTTTTTCAGCCTCTGTTAGCCACAGAGCATTACAAGGTTGAACCTTGTAATGTTGAAGTATTGAGCCATATTTTGGCTAGGGCACGATTGACAAGATAGATTCGCGTGATATACTTTTGCCCGCGTAAAGTTCTTCCTGCAAAGAACTTTTTCCTCTCGGGACATTTGCTCACAATGCTATTGTGCTCTGATGCCCCGAATGGGGAGAAAGGAGGTGCCACATGAAGCACCTCATCTTTGCCGCCCTCGTGGCGGCAGGTTTGGCAGGGGCGACTCTGCCAGCCGATGCGGGCGGCCACGAGTGGTGGCGCAGTTGCGGTGGGCATGCCTACGAGGGATGCGATGGCATCCCGCGGGGCCCATATGCTCATGGCTACGGCCACTATCGTGGCCATGGCTACCGACGAGGTTCTGTGAATGTGGAGGTGTGGCAGCGTCGCACTCTCACCATCATCCAAAACAACTGGCATGTCCGTTGCGTTAACGGCGAGTGCCGGTGCATGAGTGGCATTTGCCCGCACTGAACCTTTCTCGGCGGTTTCTGCCGCTGACCCGCAGGGTGCGCAAGCGTCCTGCGGGTTATTTTGTAAGAAGAAATACAAAAGGTAACCCTTTGTAGAACCCTTTGCAGAAATCTTCCGCGGCTGATTGCTGAAATGCTATATACTGAACGTGATGAATTCTCGTGGAGAAAGGCCGAGTGGCAGCGCAACGAGAAGGGATGCTTTGAAGATGCTTGTGGGCAGTGTCATGACGGCGGGAGAGTTGTTGGTGGGTGGTACAGAGACATCCGCAGGCGTGGAGAAAAGAAAGCGAGATACTAACAAAGAGCATAAAGAAAGGCCCAAGGTATGGGGACGGGAAGAAGTACAAAAAGCTCTCGATGAGGTTGCCCGTTATCGTGATTCTATACCCGCATTCACAGGATTCTTGCCGGACAAGCTTTCCGACGTATTGCACATTATCGACGCGCATCCACAGCTCCCTCTTCCAGAAGAGATAGAAGATGAGAGCATGAGGGCACAAATCTACCCCGGGTGGACGTATGTCAATTCCCCGGTAGTTCCCGTCAAGGGTAGGCTTAAGGTGTCGGTTTTCGACGGACAGTCACGCATCATAGTGAATTTTCTCAATTCAATTCGAATAGCCTCCAGTCAGCTGCTTGTCAATGCTCGCATGATGGGAAGCATAGATCCGAACAATGATTGGACAGAGGGCATAAGACAGAATACTGGCGACGATGCTGTAAAAATAACTGTTGACCTCGATAAGGAACACAGTGCAGCAGAAATCGCAGAGCTCACCGAGCGTTCCAACGCGCAGTTGCATGGGGCGCACGCTGTGCTGGTGGCCAAGGTTCGACCATTCGGAGTGTCCAGCGATCCACAGGCAGAAGGTTATTCGGAAGACAGATTTCAAATCATGATTCCCGGGACGTTGATACACGTGAATGGTAACGAAGCTCTAGTCCAAGGCTTCATGCAAGATGTGCCGGATGTTGGATACAGTTATCAGGAAAGAACTGTTAATGACGTAAGAGAGATGAAGGTGGCTTTAGAGACAATGTTTGGTCGAGGGTTGCTTTTTGTTCCAGCGGGAGGAGAAAGCGTTTATTCGCAGTTGCCCTATATAGCGCATGAGTTCATCTGCCGCGGTGCAATGGTGGCCGGTGCCAATGGGGAATTGATCGGATTGGTCTCGAATGTCGGTCCTTTTTTGAGAGGCGAGGGGAGGGCGGGAGTAAAAGAGCTCCCGACATGGGCAAGAAAGGCTACTGCACCGGCGATATTTGTTACCGGGCCGGATCAAATCAGGGCCCTGAAATAAGCCTCAATCAGGCCATTTATTAGCTATTGACTTTTAGCATTCTTGTCATATGATTGTGACGTTGCACTGAACCCGCGAACCATGGAGGTACCATCATGTTCGCAGCAGCGCGTTGTGGGATCGTAACCCTCGGCCTGACGATCGGTCTTCCCATGATCGTCCCGGCGGCTGCCGAGCCGCTTTCTGCCAAGAATCCTACAGAGCTCGAAAAGGCCTGTAAGGAAAAGTGGCAGAAGACTGATGCGAAGACAGTCGGTTGCCTGGCAAAGGGCACTGTCTTCACCTGCAAGATTGAAGGGTACAAGCCCTTTTTCAAGCAGGAGTGCGACGGTAGCGATGCTGTCGCCGATCCTCGGAAACCCCGGGGCTAGGTCGAGAAATCCCGCGACCTCGCGGGTAGCCCGGACGGCAACGCCCGGGCTCACTACTTTCCTTCTAACTGGTGTCGTACAAGACTCCACACAGTTCCGCGGGCAGTTCCGCGGGCTCTTGACAAGAATCTAGAAGCATGGTAGCAAGACGCGTTAACTAAATTATTGATTTGTCATTATGGATATCAATAAGTCTGTACTTGTTGCCCTCATCACCCTCTTTGTTTATGGGGCGACAATTTCCTCTGTTGCGGCTCTTGATGAGAACATAGGTCCGAGTGAGGATCTGTACTGGGGTGGTGGTTACGATAGCTCAAGCGATTATTGGGGAGGCGGTTCTGACAGTTATACCGATTACTGGGGCGGAGGTTACGATTCATACTCGGATTATTGGGGCGGCGGCTACGACGACTATACTGACTATTGGGGCGGCGGGTATGATAGCTACTCTGACTACTGGGGTGGTGGTTACGATAGCTCAAGCGATTATTGGGGAGGCGGTTCTGACA
>CAYRQI010000024.1:4841-12592 GCA_964426425.1 uncultured Candidatus Saccharibacteria bacterium
ATTCATACTCGGATTATTGGGGCGGCGGCTACGACGACTATACTGACTATTGGGGAGGGGGAGACCTTGCTGACTACTGGGGAGGCGGCTATGACACCACATATGACTACTGGGGCGGCGGTTATGAAGACGTTGTCGAAGACATCTACGGCTCCGATACGATTTACACGTACACCGATGAGTACGGGGTGAAGTATTCATACAGGGATTATTCGTCTCCCGGTTGTGGAAGCGGCTGCTATTCGACTCCTCCGTGCATGAGTTGCGGAAGGTTCTCCTTCCCGCCGATTACGGTGACGGCTCCGAGGTATGCTTCTTCCTATCCGCCGATCATCTATCCGCCGCAGAGGCCCCAGCCGCCTATCGTGACGCAGCCTTCAAGCAACGTCGTTACCACGAACACCTGCACGGGGAATAGTTGCAACACGAACGTCAATAATATCGACAATTCGATCAACAGCAGCTTCAATACGAGCAATGTGGCGCCATTGACGCCGGTGTATACGACGCCTCCGCAGTATCTTGTGCAGTACACCTTGCCTGTGCCGACGATTTACCCCTCCCCGCAGCAAGGCCTCTCCTGCGTGATCACAGCTTCGCCAAGCTACATCCAGAATGGTCAAGCGGCGATTCTCTCGTGGGCGAGCTACGGCGCAACAAACGCGTGGCTCTCCGACGGCATCGGCGTGGTTGCTCTCAACGGCTCACTCGCGGTTCGTCCGAATGTTTCGACGAACTACACGTTAACCATCTCTGGCTACGGTGGCACGCGCACCTGCTCGGCCTACGTGAACGTTTCCGGTGCCTACCCGTATGTCTCGCTCTCGCAAATCCCGTATACTGGGTTCGATCTCGGCACCTTCGGTAACGCCATCTATTGGGTTGGTCTCATTACCTTCGCGCTTGCTTCGGCCTACCTCGTTCTCTATTACCGTGGCGGCGCAGCGGTTTTCGCGGGCCCGCTCTTTGGTTCGACGGGTTCGACACACTCACCGCAGGCACACTCGGGACGAGCGGCCACGAAATACGCGAAGTCAGACGCGCCCGTGATGTTCTCAAGCCGGGTGTCAGGGATCAGGGATCAGGTGTCAGATACAAAAGTGCACGAAAAGGAAATCGCGCGCGGCATCGAGGGCCTGCCTACCACCTACGCGGAGAACTCTCCCAAGGATTCAATGACGTTCGTAGAATCGGCGCATGGCCAGGCTCCGCGCATCGTTGTGAATCGAAGCTAATCCGCAAGTTCGTCGGACGGGTGCAAGCTCCAGTACCAAAGTAACGAAAGCCGCCCCCTCAAGGGCGGCTTTCGTTATGAGCGATCCCGGATTTTTTCCTTTAATCGTTCGATTATATTGGCAATCGAGAAAACGCCAACCTTGCCCTCTCGACTCTCGAGCGTCGCTGTTTTCCGGGAGCTCTCTTCGTCGCCGACAACGAGGAAGTAGGGGATCTTTTCAATCTTCACGTTTCGCGCGCGCTTTCCGAGTGTTTCGTTCGAATTGTCGAGCTCGGCGCGAATGCCGGCATCGCGCAACTCGTTCGCAACATCGTTCGCGTATCTCGCGTGCTTTTCCGAAACAGGGAGCACTTTTGCTTGCACCGGTGAAAGCCACAGGGGAAATGCGCCGGCGTAGTGTTCGATGAGAAATCCAGTAAATCTTTCATGTGTGCTAAGTGGTGCTCGGTGAATGCATAGTGGCGTTTGCGCCATGCCATTCTGGTCGGTGTAGGTGAGGTTAAAACGTTTGGGTACCGCAAAATCAACCTGATTCGTAGCAAGAGTGAATTCGCGGCCGATTGCGCTCCATACTTGCACGTCGATTTTTGGTCCATAAAAGGCGGCCTCATTAGGGATTTCGACATAAGGGATCTTCGACTCGATAAGGACTTGGCGAACCATGTCTTCGGTCTTTTTCCACAGCTCTGGTTCATCTACGTATTTCTCGCCGAGTTTCTTAGGGTCGTGTGTGGAGAAACGCATAACGTACTTCTCGATTCCGAAGATTTTAAAATAGTGAAGATACATATCGTTAACCGCGCGGAATTCGTCAGCAAATTGTTCTTTGGTGCAATAGATATGCGCGTCGTTCATGGAAAGCATGCGAACGCGCATGAGACCAAACAACTCACCTGACTTTTCGTGCCGATACACGGTGCCATATTCGGCGAGGCGCAGAGGCAAATCGCGGTAACTTCTCGGTTCCGCTGCGAAAATTTTATGGTGATGCGGACAGTTCATTGCTTTGAGGTAGTATTTGCCTCCTTCGTACTCCATCGGCGGGAACATGCTGTCTTCGTAATAGGGAAGGTGGCCGCTTGTTATGTACATAGATTCTTTGGCAATATGGGGCGTCCGCACGCGCTTGTACCCTGCTTTTTCTTCTGTTTCTTTCGCGAGTTTTTCCAACTCCTCGATAATAATTGCCCCATTGGGGAGCCAAAGAGGAAGGCCGGGGCCCACATCATCATCAAAGGCAAAAATGCGCAGCTCTTTGCCCAGCTTTCGATGGTCTCTTTTCTCTGCTTCTTCTCGCGTCGCGAGGTATTCATCCAGTTCTTTCTTGGAAGTGAACGCGAGGCCGTAGATGCGCGTGAGCATAGGGTTCTCCTCCTGCCCTCGCCAGTAGGCGCCGGCAATGCGGTCGAGTCTGAACGAATCAGGCGCGATGTCTTTCGATGGATTCTCGGTGTGGCCGCCGCGGCAGAGATCGGTGAAACCGCCGGAGGTGTAGAGCGTGATTTTTTCGCCTTTCTCGGCGATCTCCTTTACCAACTCTTCTTTGAAGGGATTGCCTTTGAAGCGTTTGAGCGCTTCGTCGTAAGAGACTTCCTCGTGCGTAAATTCTTTCCAGCGGGGGAGATTCTTCCGCATCGTTTTTTCGATTTTCGGCAGGTCAGCGTCGGAGATCTTTTTCTCTCCAAAATCAATGTCGTAGTAGAAACCGGTGTCTATCGCGGGGCCGAGGGTGAGTTTCGCATCGGGGTAGTGTTCCAGAGCGGCCTGTGCGAGGAGGTGGGCGAGGGTATGTCGGACATGCTCGATACTCGGCTTGGACATTCGAAAAATACTAGCATTACGGCGCTATAAGGCAATCAGAGCGCCTTCGCGCGTTCCACGACAAAAGACGGCTCGCCGTTCCGCTCTGAAATTTTTCCTTTCACGACGATGCATGCGCCGGGGGTCATGAGCGATCCGTACTCTTTGAAAGTTCTCGGGAAAGCGACAACCTCTATCGTGTCCGAAAAGTCGGCGATTTTCAAAAATCCCATCCGCTCGCCGTTTTTTGTCATACTGACGCGGCTCTGCTCGATGAATCCTGCGATGACAGTTTCAACACCGCGCACGTGCTCTTTTGCATGTTTGATGGTTTTCTTTGGATCGGTGAATTTCGCTTTGTGCTTGTCCAGAGGATGTCCTGAAACGTAAAGGCCGAGAAGTTCTTTTTCCCACGCGAGTCGCTCTTCAAGCGTCGCCGGAGTGGCGTTCGGAAGTTTCAAGACCGCTTGTGGTGAATCCGTCGCGCCAAAGAGCGAACCCTGATCTGACGGTGTCTTCATGTGTTCGCGGTGGTAGTTCAGCAATACATCAACATTGGTGAGAAGGATGCCGCGGTCGCATTTCCCCGTGGACAGTTTGCCATCTCTCAGGGAGATTTCGTCGAGCGCCCCTGATTGAATCAGCGATTCGAGCTGCTTTTTGTTGAGGTTCCTGTCTGGCACACGAGAAAGAAAGTCGGCGATGTCTTTGAATGGCCCGCTTTCACGGGCAGCAATAATAGAGTTGGCAACGCCCCGACCGAAGTTTTTTATCGAATACAGCCCGAAACGAATACTCGTGTCATCTATCACCGTAAAATCACCCCGACTCTCGTTGACCGATGGAGGTAAGACTTTGATACCGATACGCTTGCATTCCCGCACGGTCTCCGCGATTTTTTCTACGTCGCCTGCGTCTGCCGTGAGGAGCGCCGCCATATAGTCGACGGGAAAATTCGCCTTCATGTATGCCGTTTTGTAGGCGAGGTTACCGTAGCTTGCGGCATGCGCTTTATTGAAACCGTACGCCGCGAAGGTTTCGATCTGTTCCCACAGTCGTTGCGCTGCTTCCTTCTTCATCCCGTGCTTCACACATCCATTCGTGAATTTTTCTTTCTGCGCGCGCATTTCCGCGGGGATCTTTTTCCCCATCGCCTTGCGGAATTTGTCGGCCTCGAGCCAGCTGTAACCCGCAAGCTTTATCGCGATCTCCAAGACGTCGTCTTGGTAGACAATGACGCCGTAGGAATTCTTGAGGATTGGCTCTATGCGTGGATCGAGGTAGCGAATGAGTTTCGGATTCTTTTTGCGTTCGATGTACGCAGGGATGAAGGCCATAGGGCCGGGGCGGTAGAGCGCGACCATCGCATTGATATCGTGGATGGTCGAAGGTTCGAGATTCGTGAGGTAACTCGTCATGCCGCCGCCAGCGAGCTGGAAGACGCCATGCGTTTCGCCGCGGCTAAGCAACTGGTAGGTTTTCTCGTCGTCGAGCGGTATGCGGTCGAGGTCGACGTCGATGCCGAGACGCTCGCGGACGCGCTCGCACACGTCTGCCAAGACCGAGAGGTTGGTGAGCCCGAGAAAGTCGAATTTGAGGAGCCCTGCATCCTCGACGGCGTACATGTCGTACTGCGTTATTGTTTTTCCGCCCTTTGGGTCGAGTTGGATCGGGACGTATTCCGTGACGGGGGAAGGCGTGATCACGACACCTGCCGCATGTACACCGACGTGTCGCGCATTTCCCTCGATCTTTTGAGCGAGGTCGAGTATTTCTCTGCTCGTCGTGTCGCTTTCATACACCTGCTTGAGCTCGGGCACGTTCTCAAGCGAGGCGTGAATGGAAACGGGGAAACCTTGTTTGCCGAACGGGATCAGCTTCGCGATTGTGTCGCCGAGGCCGTAGGGGTGGCCGAGCGCGCGCGCAACGTCGCGCACGGCAGCACGAGCCATCATGGTGCCAAACGTGCCTATCTGTGCTGTCCTTTCTTCGCCATACTTTTCCCGCACGTATTCGATGAGCTCGTCGCGGCGGTTGTCTGCCAAGTCCATGTCGATGTCCGGAGGTGTTGGACGCTCGGGATTGAGAAACCGCTCGAAGGGAAGCTGGTACTCGAATGGATTCACCGTCGTGATGCCGCACAGATACGAGACGAGGGAACCGGCAACCGAGCCGCGCGTATTGGTGAGAATCCCCTTTTCGCGCGCATGGCGCAAGAGATCGGCAACAACGAGGAAATAGGTTGTGTAGCCCTTTTTTGTGATGACTGAAAGTTCATACTCTGCGCGCTCGAGCGCGGCTTCGCTTTTCTCGAGGCCTCGCTCCGCATACCCTCGCTCGACAAGCGCACGGAGCTCCTTGTCGGCAGTGCTTCCTTCGGGAATAGGGAAGTCGGGGAAGACCCACGCGCCGAGCTTGAGCTCGAGATTGCATGCATCGGCAATATGGTTCGAATTCTCGAGCGCTTCCGGAAGATCGGCAAAGAGCTCTTCCATCCGGGCTCGCGAGAGGAAAGAAAAATCACGCAGCGCAGTCTCCTCATCCCTTTCGAGTGTTCCACCGGTCCGGATTTTGTTCACCAAGTCGCACGCGAGCGAGTCTTCAGGCACAAGGTAGTAGACGTCGTGTGAGGCTACGAGCGGGAGCCCGACGCTTCTTGCGCGCGTGATAATCTCTTGCATCTGTTCCTCGTGACCCGCGATCTCCGGGTGTCTCGTGATCTCGGCATAGCAATCTGCTTTGAACAGCTGTTTGTACCAATGCATGATTTCTTCGGCACGAGCAGCGGAGCCATGGCGGATCGCGTGGGCATGTTCACCTCCATACGAAGGCAGGATCGCGACGAGCCCCTCAGAAAATTTTTCGATGAGCTCACGGTCGATGCGCGGCCGATAGAAAAAACCCTCGAGGTGCGCTTTTGAGACGAGTTGTATGAGATTGCGATAGCCCGTCTCGTTTCTCGCGAGAAGCACAAGGCGCGATGTCTGGTCGTCTAAGCGGTGCTCTTTTTGCGTTCGTGCTCGGGGAGCGACGTGGAAGTCGACACCAATGATGGGCTTGATGCTGTTTTCTTTGCATTCTTTGTAGAATTCGATTGTGCCGTAGAGGTTGCCGTTGTCGGTGAGCGCGAGCGCCATTTGGCCATCTTTCGCCGCAGCGGCAACGAGCTCGGTGATTTTTGGGAGAGCCTCGAGGAGAGAATAATGCGAGTGCGTATGGAGGTGCACAAAATTCGCTGTTGCGCGCGAGGACATGTTTTGAGTATACCCCATGCGATGTCCACGCGCGCCGCGCCGCATCACAGTCACCGTGGTTGTACGCATTTTTGCTATCATGAGGCGATGAAGTATCTCATCGGCGTCGATGAGGCAGGGCGCGCGCCGCTTGCGGGGCCTGTTTCGGTTGCCGCCGTGATGGTTTCGGAATCCTTCGATGTCAAGGAAATGTTTCCTGACGTGAGGGATTCAAAGCTCCTCACGGAGAAAAAACGGGATGAGATATACGAAGAGATGCTTGAGCGCTCAGCAGCCGGCGAGGTCCACTACTGTGTCCGATTTTCCGCGCACACGTATATCGATAAATTTGGAATTACGAGAGCAGTGCGCAGGGCTGTGCAGCGCTGCGTGAGCGCTCTCGCGCCATCTTCGGAAGATGTGCGTATCCTTCTCGACGGGCTCCTCTATGCGCCATCGCAATACGGGCAAGAAACTATCGTGCATGGCGACGCCCTCGTGCCTATTATTTCTCTCGCCTCTGTCGTTGCGAAAGTGCGGCGTGACAGACTCATGATGAAATTCGCGAGGCAATTTCCGAATTACGGCTTTGATCTGCACAAAGGCTACCCGACAAAGCTTCATCGAGAAGCAATCCGGCGCTTCGGCCTCTGCGAGATTCACCGGGTGACCTACAGCCAAAAGTTTGCTCTTATGTGAGAGTTCTGTATAATCTTGCGATTATGGTCGTGCGAATGCGCCGAAATCGTTCCGAAACCGCGAAACGCCGGAGTCATCACGCGCTCACTGCTGTTGCGGCAGTGAAATGCGAATGTGGTGCGGCGCGCTTGCCGCATCGCGCGTGTTCTTCTTGCGGAAAATACAATGGTCGCATTGTCATCGATGTCATTGCCCGCGCAAAACGCGAAGCGCGCCGCATGAAGCGACACGAAAAGGCGCTCCGCGAATCCGGGCAAATTACCGAGGATAAGGAAAAGGAAATTGCGCAGCCATAACCCTTGCGTTATTTGAAACTTCTTGCTCTTTTGTTCGTCTGATCTGTCGCGACTATGAACAGGCACATAGCTCGTTCCGTAGTTCTCCAAGTGCTCTTCGAACGCGACCAGTCGGGTGGCGCAATGGGGAATGATGAGGCCCTCTCGCGCCTCACAGAGTACGGGAAGGAGTTCGGTGCGCGAGAGAGCGATATGCCGTTCATGAAGCAACTTTTGCAAACTACCATCGCGAAGCAAAAAGAAATCGACGCAGTCATCGAGCGCGCGGCGCCAGAATGGCCCCTCGAAAAAATCGCCGCAATCGATCGCAATGTCCTTCGTCTCGGTCTTTCCGAACTTCTCTACGCCGATCGCATGCAGGTACCCGCGAAAGTCGCTATCAATGAGGCGATCGAGCTCGCGAAAACGTTCGGGTCGAACTCTTCGGGACGCTTCGTGAACGGCGTTTTAGGAACGATTTATCGTGAGATTGAGGGAGAAGCCAAG
>CAYRQI010000024.1:12602-13334 GCA_964426425.1 uncultured Candidatus Saccharibacteria bacterium
ACCTTGCATTTGTCCACGATATTTTTGGCCATTGGACTATTTCAAAAGGCAAGATCAAAGAGGACGAAGATATTCGCGCGGGCGCCGTGCGTGAAATAAAAGAGGAGATGGGACTCGACATATCGATTGTGCAGGAGCTCGGCGTGAACGAATATATCGTGAACGATTCGAAGGTTGAGGGCGGCAAGAAACGGAAGCGCGTCACGTACTTCTTGGCAGAATCGCCCTTTACCGAGCTCAAACTCGGCTCATCTGGCGGTCTTGACGATGCGCAGTGGTTCCCGCTCTCTTCGATCGGAGATTTGAACTTTTACGATGATACGCTCAAAATAATCGTTCCCGCCATCAACGCGCTCGCCAAAAAAGACAAATAGCTGCAAGCTTCGACTTGAATAAGTTCAGATACATTTGGCACTCCTCAGAGGTAGGAAAGCTATCGCTCTAGAGCTTGTTTACGAGCGACGTAGAGCACGTGAAATGCGAAAGCTCTGCTTTCGCATTTCCGAGGGGGCTCGAAACCAATAACGCCATCAAGCTTGTGCGCAGGCAAGTATCCCAAGATGGAAGGGTCAATGCCCTGTAGCTCGGAATGCATTGGTTTACACAAGCTCATAAGGGGGGATTCGGCGGTCTTCCGCCGAGCCTCGTGTTACCGATGTACTCATCTAGTGCAATGCATGTCAGACCCGAATAGAAATGTCCTCTTGTGAATTCTAGCGGGCGTGGCGTGAT
>CAYRQI010000025.1:0-6555 GCA_964426425.1 uncultured Candidatus Saccharibacteria bacterium
CCTGCGACATCCACAGGTTTTCAACAGGTTGTTCCTCTAGGGCATACGGATTCTCGTTGAGAATTGTGTACCATCGACGTTTGTATCCACTGTATCCACATGCACAATTCGCGCTGCACGCCTCGCACATTTTGAGGGTATACACTTCATCATAGTCGTAATCGATGCGTGCGACCACATATCAGATAGGAGGGGAAACCACACACCCTAGTGGGGTTACAATATGTTGTCTCATTCTTCATCGAGCACGTTCGCTCCAAGGACGCCGCATGCGGGTCTCGGGAGTTTTATTGTGCCTGCGCGGTATGCCCGATCGCCGTTCAACGCAGAGGCCCTGCGCGTGTGCGCGATAATCCCAACCTTTAAGCCCGGGATAATCACTGTACGACTCGTAGAGGACCTGGTGCGGTGGAATCCGCGTCTCCGTGTGTACGTCGTTGACGATTGCACGCCGCGGGAGTATACGGAAGGAGTTCGGATTTTCGAGCAAATCACTCGCATCTCCTCCCGAGTTACGCTTCTTCGCACGCCCGTCAATGCCCTGAAAGCGGGAGCGCTGAACTATGGCCTCGAGAGTGTCTTTGCGGAGCACTCATGGGAGCCCGATGTCATTCTCACCTTGGACGACGATATCGCGATAACGCCTACGACGGTAGCGGCGTTGGTAGAGGAGCTCATGAGCCACGAGCATCTTGGCGCCGTATGCTCCCAGTGTCATGTCTTGAATAAGAACAAGAATTTGCTGACACGTTTGCAGGGTCTCGAATACCTCGGTTTCAACGCGATCCGCCTTGCCGACGAGGGCTTTTTCAGAGGCCCCCTTGTCATGCACGGGATGCTTACCGCATTTCGCGCAGCCGCTTTGCGAGAGGCGGGCGGCTTCGCCGAGAGGCATCTGATCGAGGATTACGAGATAACGGCGCGGCTTAAGGGAAGAGGATGGAGTGTTACGTCGTCGCTCGGCTCTCACGCGTGGACGATCGTGCCAGAGCGTTTTTCTACCCTGTGGCGGCAACGAGCGCGATGGTCATATGGCGGTATCACGGTTATCGACAGCGTGAGGCACCTCCCGTCGGTACTGCAGGATCTCATTGGGCACGGGGTGTTCTGGGCAACTGTGTTTACCATCAACATCTTGATTGTGAGCATCCTGCTCCAAAGCGGAGGCGGTGTATCTCCGGAGATTCCGTACTTGATTATTGCCCTGTCGTTCGCGCAATGTGTCATCTGGTACGTGTTCCAGCTTTGGCTTATGAGGCAGTATACAGAAAGGGATTTGTACGATTGGCTCATACGCGTCAGCATCATCCCTGAATTTGTGTACGCCAACATTCTCACCCTTGTCCTTGTCGGCTCGTACTGCTTTCTCTTTTTCAACATACTCACGCAACGAGTGGGGAAAAGGGGCAGTGCGTGGGCGCGGCGGATTGTGGAATCTCTTGGTGCGTTGTTTCGGGTGTGTGGCTACACCAAGAGCTGGGGCACGAGAACACAATAAGCGTATGTTCAACCTTAACGGTGGCACAACAGTATCGGGAGTGTCAATAGCGTCTCTCGGCATGTATGTGGGATCATTGCTCTTGCATGTTGGAGATGTTGCGATTGCAGTCTGCTTTCTCGCGCTTACGAGCGTCTACCTTTTTATTGTTATCACGACGCTCACTCGCTACACCATCAACTACCGTCGCAATCGGGACGTCATACGTTCTTATTACTGGCGACGTAGAGCGGTGCGAGATGCGAAAGCGCGGCTTTCGCATCTCCGAGCCGAGGAGCCAGCAATCGGCGCCGGTTTGCAAGCTCGCTCATTACCATGATTGATATGAGGTTCATCAACAAGCATATCTCCTTCGGACTCGCGACTCTCGCAGCTCTCTCTATAGTATTCGGAACGTACGCAGTCGCCTCTGCCGCTCACTCCGGCATCGTGACCATGACGTTTGATGACGGGAATGCGTCACAGTACGAGATCGTTGTTCCAATGTTGGAAGCGGGACATCAGAAAGCGGTGTTCTACATCAACTCCGGACTTGTGGGGACGGAAACGTACATGACGTGGGATCAGGTAATGAGTCTCCACGCGAGCGGCTTTGAAATTGGAGCGCACACCGCGCACCATATCGAGCTGCCGACGGTAAACCAAGCGACCGTCAATGCAGAGGTCAATGGGGACTACGTGAACTTCGTTGCCCACGGTATCACACCAACCGACTTCGCCGCGCCTTTCGGCGCGTATGACAACAATACGCTGGCGGTAGTCGCCAAACGATACAATTCGCACAGGGGGTTTGCGAATCAGGGCCTCAATATCTGGCCGTACAACAAGTACATTCTCTACGTGCGCTACGTAACGAATCAGACGAGCTTGGCGCAGGTGAAAGCGTGGGTTGAAGAGGCCATCACAGGGGACGCATGGCTTGTCTTGGTGTTCCATGAGATCTTGCCCATTGTTGACCCCACGGACGATTATTCGTGGGAGACGACGACCTTCCAGAACTTCATCAACTATTTGAACGCACAAGGCATACAGGCAAAGACGATTGAGGAGGTGCTCGCTGGATTCACCAATCTCGCGACGAATGTAAGTTTCGAGGACGGCTTTACCGGCTGGACTACCGACAATCCCACCAGCGTGACGCTCAATAGCGCGAATAACGGGAGTTATCCCAGTCCGAAGAACTCCATCAAGATGACAGGCGGAGCGCTTCCGGGGCACCTCTTCGGGGCCAAGATTCCTGTCTCCGCGGGCACCATCTACGGCCTCCGGGCTTACACCGACAGCCGCGCCCTCACGGCGGGCGAAGTCGGCTTCTACATAGATGAGTACGACGGGGCGGGCAACTGGATATCCGGCAAGTGGCTCGGCGGCTTCACCAATCAGAACGTTGTCGACAAATCGTACGTGTACACGCCGACCTCCGCGCTTGTCGAGACCGCTGCAATACAGGTGTACATGACAGCCGGTTCGCAAGGGAGCGTCTACATTGACAACGTCGAGCTGTTCACGCGCACGGCGACGAGTCAACAACCTCCCCCGAATCCACCGCCACCTGAAAACACTCCTCCACCTCCAAGCGTAGATGATGACGGTGACGATGATGACGTCTGGCACCCGAAAGAAGGTAGAAAGACATACACATTTCCAATGACGATTGCAGAAATCATCAAGAAGTCGATCTGGTGGTGGAGGTGGAATTGAAGCACTCCGTGAGCATTTTCCGACAAAACAGGGTCATTATCTTCGCGCTCCTTCTCGTAGTGGTGGTAGGTGTCGCGGCATCCGTGCAAAAGGAGAGGCATAGCGACAACGCGCCTGTTGCTCAATCCATGGGGGGCCCGCCTCTCGCGATTCTCAAAGATGTGGGAGAGGCAGCATACTCTCACTTCGGATTGACGCGCGAGGATTTTCAGGCGATTAAGGATGCAGGATTCGACGTTATCGAGGGGAATTTCGATATCTGTGCCTCGGATGCCGATGTCAGATTTTTTCTCGACAGCGCCGGGAGCGTTGGTCTCAAGGTGATACTCAATGCCGGCGCCGGCGAGGCGGAGTGGGGCTACCCCTGCGATGGCGCTTTCGATCCGGGCATGGTGCCAACGTGGCAGCGTGAGAGAGTGCGAACATGGGTCGAGGCGTGGAAGAATCATCCGGCGCTCTATGCGTGGGATACCTCCGACGAGGATGGCGGGACTTTCCCCTTTAGCACGGGAGGCATAAAGCCTGATCCGGATTGGGAGAGCAAGTACGCGCTTTCGGTAGAGCAGCTCCAAGAGGCGTACCGCGACGTTACGAGCTTCGATCCCGCGCACCCGGTGATGATTCGGATGAACGGCTGGTACTTCTACGACTACCCGGACAATTTCTTCCGCCCCGGCAATGCTTTCGGCAACGATGTCGCCGATATCGTGATGGTCAACGCCTACTCGAACGTGGATGAGTACATCCCGGATTTTGTAACAACTGTTCTCCTTCGGGCCACGCGCGCCATATACGCGATCGATTCAGACGTTCGCATAATTCCTGCGCTCGGGGTGTGGGACGAGCCGCCAATCTGGGAAAAGCCGACCGAAGCGAAGCTCGTGAACGATTTCAATCAGGCGCAGAAGGCGGAGAATCTTGTGGGTATCGCGTTCTTCAAGTACGGCGCAAGAGGGGGAAGAGATTGGTACTTGCCCGATGCCGCTCGGGGCGACCCGAAGCTCTGGCAGACGATACGCGAGCTCATCCGGTAGTCTTTGCGTCTGATATAATTTCCACATGGCGAAACGTATGCGTCGCGTACCTGCGCGAAGAAGGCGCGGGACCCTTCAACACTACTTCGTTCCGGGCGCGCATAATAACCACCGGCCGGAATTTCTGGAGTTTCAGGCGATCGCGATAAACGTTGCGATCGTTGTCCTCCTTTTTCTCATCGCGCTCGGCCTGCAATCGTTGGTGATTCGGAGTCCTTCGCCGCAGGTGGGGGCAGTCGTCGCTGCGGTCCTCGTCGACCTTGCGAATACCGATCGTTCCAGAGAAGAACTTCCGAAACTTGTCGTGAACCCACTTCTGGAAGAAGCTGCACAGATGAAGGCAAATGACATGGCGGCTTTAGGGTACTTCGCGCATCGCTCTCCCGAGGGGCGCGACCCGTGGTATTGGTTTAATGAAGTTGGCTACGATTTCCGCTTCGCGGGTGAGAATCTCGCGGTCTACTTTGCCGATTCAGTCGAGGTCGAAAAGGCGTGGATGAATTCGCCAACACATCGCGCTAACATTATGAGCGACAAATTCACCGAAGTGGGCATCGCGCTTGCAGGGGGGAGCTACCAAGGCAACGACACAACGTTCGTTGTGCAGATGTTTGGCGCGCCTGCGCAAGCGAGCGCCGCCGCTATCGCAAGCGCATCGGCCACCGTTGATACCTCATCTCCTGTCGCAGGCGCCTCCGCGAGAGCGCTCGAGACAATCGTCGAGAGCGATACCTTTATTGCCGTGAAGCGCGGAGGAGAGCCTGCTCCGGCCGTCGCGTCGGAGACGCTCGCGGCGATTTCCGATAAGGCGCAGCCCATCGGCGCTCTCAAAGATGGCGATGCTTCGCCAAATCCACTTTGGAGAGTGATCGCTGCTCCGAAAACAACGCTTCAATACGTATACGCGAGCGTCGCCGCGCTTGTTCTCCTCGTGCTCGCCCTTATCTTCATGGCCGGGATCCGTCACCTGCATGTGCCATCGGTCGTCCGCGGCCTCGGCCTTCTCGCACTCATTGGGCTCCTTCTCTGGAGCAGCACGTACCTATCGGGAAGCCTTTTGATTCTCTAGTTTTTCCTATCGCTATCCTCGCACTTTCCACAGGGATGTGCACTGGTTTTTTTGCAGTTTCCACCCGAAATGCACGTTTTTGTATGAATTGGAGCCCGTGGGGCTTCAATAGAATGAAGGGGTGTCTGCTTCCGCTTCCGATGCGAGCGGAGGGGAGCACGCACGATGTTGAATTATCAGCATCTCATGTATCGGAGCTTGCGGCTCAAGAAAGAGCTGTTTTGCTTTGCCTCGCCGAAGCATGGCGTAGGCGCGCAAAACAGCTCTTTGTCGTGAGTGGGAATGAGGTCGAGTACGTTCCAACAAGCGACTGCATTTACTAACAACTATTTACTAATCACTAATAACTAATTCATATGGTAATTACAGGTGTGGTGAGGATTATGGCAAGTATGGCGATGATTGTCTTCGCCGGCGCTGTCGCAGCAGGTGCAACGGGCGCGTTCTTCTCTGACACGGAAACGTCGACGGGGAATACCTTTACGGCCGGCTCAATTGATCTCCGGATAGACAACGAGAGTTATGTCACCAATAGCTCAGGCCAACTAGTCGCGAGTTTGGACAATTCATGGCAGCTCTCCGACCTCACGGATCAGCATTTCTTCAGCTTCATTGATCTGAAGCCGGGAGATATGGGTGAGGATACGATCTCAGTTCATGCAGGCAGCAATGATGCGTGGGCATGCATGGCGGTTGATGTTACAGCGACTCCGGAGAATACACTCGTAGAAGCTGAAATTGACGCGAATGATCCGGGTACGGCGGGTGGAGACGACGGCGAGCTTCAGAACTATCTCAACTTCACGTTTTGGGGAGATGATGGAGACAACGTATTCGAAAACGGTGAAGCCGCGATCCCTGGTCTGTCTAATGTTTCAGCTTCTGCCTTGCAGGGGGCATGGCACGCGATTGCCGATTCGCAAAATGGGCCGGTAATTCAAGGCACCCAAACGCGGTATGTTGGTAAGGCATGGTGTTTTGGCACGCTCAATCCAACGCCCATAACGCAGGATAACCTCGGCAAGACAGAGGGTAGTATCAATGGACCTCTGGAACGCGGCACAGGATTCAGTTGCAATGGTGCAGGGAATCAGAACGACGCACAGACAGACGGCATCGTTGCTGATGTTTCGTTCTACGCAGAACAGGCACGGAACAACAGTGGATTCCTGTGCTCGTCTCTCAACGAGTAGTCGCGACTACCACAAGCGCATGAACGCGGCAGCTACAAGAATTGCGGCGCGAACACTCCT
>CAYRQI010000025.1:6565-12452 GCA_964426425.1 uncultured Candidatus Saccharibacteria bacterium
CTCCTTCTGGGAGGAGTGTTCGCGCTTGCCGCATTCGCCGCGTTCATGCGCGGGGGAGAGCAAGGTATCACGTTCGCTCTTGAAGATGACCTCAATCTGACGATTGACAGCCGCGCGTTCGTGAACGGTTTGCCGGTTTCGGCTTCGACGTGGACTCTGAAGGACTTAGTGCCCGGCGCGGACAAGTTCTTCGATCTCGAGGAGGTGATGCCGGGTGATTCAGGCAAAGCGATCATCAGTATGCACGTCGAAAGCGACAGCAGACTGGATTCGTGGTTGTGTCTCGACTTCTCGAATCTCGTCAGTGATGAAAATGGCTTTGTTGAGCCAGAAATGGGCGTTGATGCAAACGGTGCGACGAGCGGAGAGCTTACCGATGGACTTGAGTTTTTTGGATGGCGCGACGATGGCGACGATGTGTTTGAGGCGGGTGAGCAGCCGCTCTTTGGCACGGGC
Organism: uncultured Candidatus Saccharibacteria bacterium; assembly: GCA_964426425.1. Classification (GTDB taxonomy): domain Bacteria; phylum Patescibacteriota; class Minisyncoccia; order Phycocordibacterales; family UBA2100; genus UBA10103. The sequence continues at coordinate 7,022 of CAYRQI010000025.1, forward strand.
TCACAGTCTGCATCAGCTGTCCTCGACAGCAAGACGTATCCGATTGCCGATTCAACGACAGGCCCGCCTGTGCCTCGCGGAGAGACACGCTTTGTGGGAGTGACGTGGTGCGCAGGTGACCTTTCGGTAAACCTCGCGACAGCGCAGATTAGCTGTACTCCCACGCTCGGCAATGCCGCACAGACGGATTCTCTTTCGGTGGATGTTGCGATACGAGCTGCCTCCGAGAGAAATAATTCTGCGTTCACGTGCAAAGGAGGGTCCAGCCGCGGTCGCGGCGAGCGTCCGGAACGCCCACTGCGTCCTTCAGGCCGATAAATGAGTATGCACATCGTATTCAACATGTTCTACGGAATGTTCATCGGACTCCTCATCCTCCTTGGTGGGCTTTTTCTCGTCTCGCTCATTCCTGCTAAGACTGGCATCGAGATGAAAATTGTGCAGTCTGGCTCGATGGCGCCCGCAATTCCCATGGGGGCGCTCGTTGTTGTGAGGCCGAGTGCCTCATATAACGCGGGAGATATCATCACTTTTGGTGAGGACACGAACTCCGCCGTTCCGACGACGCACCGGATATTGAGCGTCCGCAAAGAGGGAAGCACTGAATTTTATGTAACGAAAGGCGATGCGAATGAGGAGGCCGATCCACAAGAGGTCGCGAAGCGCGACATCATCGGCAAAGTCTTTTTCTCCCTGCCCTATGCAGGGTATGTCCTCGACTTTGCGAAGCAGCCACTGGGATTCGCGCTTCTCATCGGCGCGCCTGCGTTTTTGGTTATCGTTTCAGAATTTGCCGCGATTGTTTATGAAGTGCGGGAGATGCAGCGCAGGCGCGTAGCGCCTGCGCCGCGGCTCGGCCGTCGGCCGCACGCTGCGAGGAACACGAAGGTGCCGCCCTCCATCGAATACGTACGGCCCTTCGCGATGGACGATATTTTTGTACCCGTGCGCATTTTTGCGGATTCGACAGGCTCACCGCAAGAAAAACGTATTCGCTGTTTCTCAACGCACTACAAGGGAGCGCTCGCCTCAACGATTGCTGTTGTGTGCATCTGGAGTGTTGCTTCTTTAAGCGAGAGCGACGCTACACTCTCATACTTCCGTGACACGGAAACTTCAACAGGGAATACCTTTGCCGCCGGCTCGGGCTGGGAGTTGTCTACCTCGTTGGGCGTAGAAGGGTCCGGGCTGCAGGTTCTCGCAGCAGAAACTCCACAGGATACTGAAGAAATGGGGGAGGAGGCAGGATTGTCAGGCGAGGAAGTTATTGAAGAAGCTCCTGTGGAACAAAGCACGCCTGAACCCGCATTTGAAGAAAGCGTGACCGAAGTGCCGATACTTTCTGATGTTGTCAATGAGGGAGGTTAAATAAAGGAGGTTAAACCTCCGGTAGACGGGTTAAGATTTGCATGTCACAATAAGTTCCTCGATGATGTTAGCTGTTTCTTCGGGGCCAGAGGTCTGACGGGTCGCTACACCCGTTGGGATCACAACGGCATCATTGCCGCCCGGGGCGAGATCATCGCCCACGAAAAGCATGTCTTTGGGCTCGATACCGAGGCGATTCGCGAGGAAGCGGACCGCGAGTGATTTATCGGTCCCTCTCCTCGTTATATCGATCGCCGTGCGGCTCGAGATGCGTATATCGAGATCAAGGCCGGCAAGTTTTTCATCGAGGAATGCCTTGAGCTTCGCGCGCTTTCTGCGGTCGGGATCCCACACGCGCTTCTCCTCGGCCGGCGCGTCGACGCCGAGCCCGGCAAAGGTCACCTGCGCATCCCGCGCAAGTATCCGATCGCCCCACTGCGGCTGTCCCCCGCAAATGCCCGTCGCACTGATACCCTCCTTGAGCGCGGCGACTATCGCATCGAATTCTTCTTTTAAAAACACGTGATTGTACGTCCGCTTCCACGAAGCACCATTTCGCTCATAGCAGCGCGCGGCCGTGTCGGGGAAGAGATAAAGATTCTGGAGATTCGTGCCTTCAGGCAACATTGGCAAGACATACTCTTCCATCCGCTCGATCGTCGCGCCGCTTACAATAGCGACCGGCGCGAGATCAAGGAGCCTGGAGAGACTCTTCGCGGTGCGCGGCGGGAGGTGTTCGAAGGCAAGCGCGAGCGTGTTGTCGAGATCGAATACTACTGCTTTGGGGATCATAGTTTCTGCTGGACCGTGTCTCTATTGCGCCACCAATGCAGCGCGAGCGGGAAGAGCGTGATGCCGACGATAACGAGCACGAGCGGCAGAACGAATTTTTCCGCATTCGGAATACTCTTGCCCAAGAAATAGCCTAAGAGGGTCACGCCACCTGCCCAGAAAATTGCGCCGAGGACATTGTAAAAGAGAAAGGTTTTATAGGTCATTGAGCCGACGCCCGCGAGGATTGGAGCAAAGGTGCGGACGATTGGGATGAAGCGCGCGACGACGATCGTACGGGTGCCGTATTTATCAAAGAATAGCTTCGTTTTTTCGATATACTCCTTTCTGAAGAAACGCGAGTCGGGACGCGAGTAGAGCGCTATGCCCACCTTTGTCCCAAACCAATAGCCCACACTGTCGCCCAAGACGGCGGCGATGATGAGTCCCGGGATGAGGAACCAGATATTGAAAACTCCCGCCGCCGCAAGAACGCCGGAAGCGAAGAGGAGCGATGCGCCGGGAAAAAAGACGCCGATCAGGATGCCGGACTCCGCGAATATCATCCCGAAGATGCCGGGGTACCCGATGAGCTGGATGAGGGAGAGAAGGTCTATTCCAAACATAAGCACTAGGGTACAGGCAATAGGCAAAAGATGAAAGCCCGGATGTAGGAGGCCGGGGCCTTGCGCCTACTGCCGAGTGCCTACACGAACGTGTCTGGAATGGGGAATTTCTTGCACAGTTTGCGGATGTCTTCGCGCACTCTCTCGAGCATTTTTTTGTCATCTTTGTTTTTCAGCGTTTCCACCATCAATTCTGCGACTTTCGTGCATTCTTTCTCTTTGAAACCGCGCGTCGTGATAGCGGGAGTGCCAAAACGGATACCAGAAGGATCCATCGGCTTTCGAGTATCGTCTGCGATAGAATTCTTGTTGAGCGTTATGCCGACTTTGTCCAATACGTCCTCGGCCTCTTGCCCAGTGATGCCGATCGAGCCGTATACGTCGGCCAAAATCAGGTGACTGTCGGTGCCGCCCGTGATCATGCGGATCTTGGAAGCTTTGAATACTTTTTCCATCGCTTTCGCATTTTTGAGGATTTGCTTCGCGTAGGCGCGGTAGGCAGGTTTCAAGGCTTCGCCGAAGCACACTGCTTTTGCAGCGATCGTGTTCATGAGGGGGCCGCCTTGCAATCCCGGAAAAATGCTCTTGTCGATTTTCTTTGCTATCTCTTCGCTCTCGCGCGTGAGGATCATGCCGCCGCGCGGGCCGCGCAGGGTCTTGTGCGTCGTCGTGGTCATGATATCGAAGCCATAGTCAAACGGGTTTTTCATTGCGCGGCCCGCGATGAGGCCCGCGATGTGCGCGATATCCATCACCGCAAGCGCGCCCACTTCGCGCGCGATCTCGACGAACTTCGCGTAATCCAGTTCACGCGGATAGGCCGAGTAGCCGGCGAGCACTATTTTTGGCTTCTCGCGCTTCGCCACAGCGCGCATCTCGTCGTAGTCGATCTCGCCGGTGTCGGGGTCCTTCATTTTGTAGCGGACGAATCGAAATATCTTCGTGAGGTAGGTGACGGGGTGTCCGTGCGTGAGATGGCCGCCGTGCGAGAGATCCATGCCGAGCACGGTGTCGCCCGGCTCGAGGAGCGCGAAGTAGAGACCGATGTTTGCGTTTGCGCCCGCGTGCGGCTGGACGTTGGCGAATTTGCAATTAAAAAGTTTCTTGGCGCGGTCGCGCGCGAGATTCTCGACGATGTCGGTGTAGGTCTGTCCGCCGTAGTATCGCTTGCCCGGATAGCCTTCAGCGTACTTGTTGGTCAGTATGGAGCTATTCGCTTCACGCACCGCGCGGGAAACGTAGTTTTCCGAAGGGATGAGCTCGAGCCCTTCAGCTTCGCGCTTCTCTTCGCCTTTGAGCGCTTTGTAAACATCGTTGTCTTGTTTGCGGATGTAGTTGTACATACAACATAAAAAGGTGAGGCAAAAAGTAAAAGGGATGCGTCAAAAGTGGAAGGCGCTAAATCATAGGCGTTCTTGAAATACTGATTGTACGGCATTCAGCACGTCCGTCCAGACATCGTCGAGCGGCTTTTCGGCATTGATAATGAACGGCTTTCCGAATTCATCTAGATGCTTCTTGAATCCTTCCCGCACACGCGCGTGGAAATCGAGCGCCTCTTTGTCGAAACGGGTCGGCACCTCGGGGCGCGAGCGCACGCGCGCGGCACCCGTCTCTGGCGTCACGTCGAGCAAGATGCATGCGGCTGGTTTTGCTCCCTCGGTAATTATTTCTGATACCACGTGGAAGAGCCGCAAGAGTTCAGGGCGCTGACGCCCGTACACTTGGTAGGCGATAGAGGAGAGCCCGAAGCGGTTGGATATCACATGCTTGCCACTTTCGAGCGCTGGTCGTATGACTTCTGCCACAAGCTGCGCGCGTCCCGCAAGAAAGAGAAGAAGTTCCGAGCGCGCGTCAATACCAGCCATTTCGTCGGCCATCAGGAGCGCGCGGATGTGTTCGCCGAGGGCGGTTCCTCCTGGATCTTGCGTGTAGACGATGTCGGGAAATTTCACCTTCAGGCGCTTGCCGATCGTCGTCTTGCCGCTTCCTTCGCCGCCTTCGAGAATGATGAATTTCCCACACATGCGAGGGTTTATTGTACTACGGTCTCTACCGCAAATACACTTCAAAAATTCCAAGAGGAAAAATCCCATGAGGTCAGACCTCATGGGATTTCGAATTGCCGGCCGATGATGTTGTCAGGGTGGGACTTGTTGAAAAGTTTCTCGCTGCCTTCGAGAAGGTAGACGTTCTCAATACCCGCTTCGATGATCACTTGCCAGCACAGCTCGCACGCCCACCAATGACCCCAGAGGTAGAGATCGGCGCCTCGCGTGTTATGTCCGTTTCTCTCTGCGTCCGCGATCGCGCGGCGCTCGCTATGATTTTTGGGATGGCATCCTTGGCAAAGTTCGTAGCCTTCTCCGGTCGGCATATTGAGTGTTACCCGCAGACAGCCTTTCAGGTGCACGGGGTTGTTCCCGATAGACCCTTCGCCGATGATCATCTCTCCCTTTACCACAACGGCGCCAGCGGGATGGTGAAGGTTGCCCCGATATTGATACGCGAGCTCCTTGGCACGCATCATATGCGGATTGCTTCCCGCGACGTACAAGATTGTTCTGTTCTCCGGAAGATAGGGATAGTGAATCATGTTGGCGCAGTATATACTTTGAATATCGAAATGCAAAGGTCGGCACACGCTGAACACACCACGGGGACGC
>CAYRQI010000026.1:0-12366 GCA_964426425.1 uncultured Candidatus Saccharibacteria bacterium
ATCAGGAAAGGCCGGCAAGCCTACGTCATATGTCCTCGTATCGAGGAACCAGACCCCGCGAAAATAAATGCACTGCAGGCAAAATCTGCGAAAGCCGAGGCGAAGCGGCTCAAAGCGGACGTGTTCCCCGAATTTGAGATCGGCATTTTGCATGGCGCGATGAAACCAAAAGAAAAAGACGATGTGATGAGCCGCTTCGCTTCAGGCACCATCAACATTCTCGTCGCAACATCGGTCGTCGAGGTCGGCATCAACGTGCCGAACGCGACCGTCATTCTCATCGAAGGAGCAGAGCGCTTCGGGTTGGCGCAGCTCCATCAGCTGCGAGGAAGAGTGCAGCGCTCGTCGCATCCCCCACACTGCTTCTTTCTGCCGGAAACGAGGGGTATGCTCGCGATGAAGCGCTTTCAAGCGCTCGAGAGTTCGAACGACGGCTTTGCGCTCGCCGAAATAGACCTCGAGACGCGCGGCGGGGGCGATCTCTTGGGCCGTCGTCAATGGGGCATGTCAGACATCGGAATGGAAGCCTTGAAGAACATCAAACTCATCCGAGCCGCGCGTCTCGAGGCCGAGACGCTTGTGAAAGAGGATTCCTCGCTCTCGCGCCACACAGCACTGCTCATGAGGGTAGAGAAAAGCAGAGAAGAGCTCCACACGGAGTAAGTCTAGAACAACGCCTTGCCGTTAATGCACTGTGACGAGAGCACGCAGCCAAACCCATGCTCGGTGCCGATTTCGCACCATAGTTGATCCGCTTGGCACGGGCCCTGCGTGCCAACCGGCACGACGCTCTGTTCTTTATCTCGCACCCATACGCCCCCCCGACATGTGTTCCATCCTGTCACACAACCTCCGAAAGGACACGCAAGGTATGCGCGCCAGCCTTCCTGGGGACAGTACGAAGCATACCCGCTCTTAATTTTCCCAGCTCCTCCTCCCTCGTACGCGCTCACGTCGATTCTGGCAAACGAAGAAGCACAGTACGCCGTATACGGAATACACCATAGGCCCCCTGTGCACGTGCCCGTGATAAATCCCGTTCCGCTTCCCGGAGAGGGAGAGGGACAGTTGCCAGAACAGGGAACTGAAAGCGTCGTCCCTTCAGCATACGCGCGCCCATCGTGGACACAGCTATTCACACCGGGTGGTTCTGTTGCATTCGCAGCGAACATCGGTGAGGGCGGGGCGACGGCGGGAGCACCCACGACACTTTGTAGAAGATCGGTTATCGAAGTGCCTGCGATCTGGAACGGTTCGCTCGAACTCTCAAGATCCAAGAGTGCGACATGGACAGCATACGTTCCGGGCTCGAGTGAACATACACTCGTTCCTCCTTCGCAGCGCGCGAATTTCTCGATGCACTCGAATGCATTCTCTCCCGCCGAACAGTTCGTGCTTCCCTGTGGCACACGCCAGAGGTAGATGCCGGATGGCGCAAGATTGCGCGCAATGTCACCGACGATGTTCCCCGAAGCATCAACAAGCGAAAGAGAGACCGAGCCGTACACTGGGACATTGCTGCTCTCCCAGCGAATCGTGAGCGCATTGCCGCCCGTCACAACGACGAGAGAGGTCGGCTCAAGAATGGTAATGCTCGGAGCAGATAAAGGTGTCTCGCTCGCTATAGTCGCGGGAGTTGTGCTTGCCGCGACACACTGGTAGCCAGTGAGGCAGCCCGCCGCGTCATATCCCTTCTCCCACGCGCCTGCACAGTCGCTTGTGGAAGGTGCGGGTGGCTCGACGGGGCATGTTCTCGCTTGCGCCTCGCGCGCCCGCGAGACCTGCGTCTTGCAGGCTGTAAGGATCGCCGCACGCGTGCGAGGGCCAACGACGCCAAAACCCGTCGTAGCTGCACTCCCCGAAGAAACAATACCCGCTGCAGTTTGCCATTCTTTCACGGCTGCTTCAGTAAGCGGACCAAAGTAGCCCGTCGATTTGCCCTCGGCGAGAAAGCCCCCTTTGATCAAGAGTTCTTGAAGCTTCTGCACATCCTCGCCGCTCATGCCAAAACGCAAGGTCCTGCCAAGCGAAAGGCACGGCAATTGCGAAAATACTTTCGGCTTATCCGTATTCTGCCCGGCTTGCTCGAGTTTCGCTTTCAAAGCCGAGACACGCTCAAGGAGCCCCAAAAACTCCACCTTGATCTCATCGAGCGTGAGCGCCTGAACGGCAAAGGGTAATACGCAAACTATGATTGTGAGAGTAATGACCGCGCGCTTGGAGTGCATGGTTGTGGTGCGCAAATCTCTCAGCTCACGATGGTGATGGCGGAGTTTGCCTTCACCGTCCCTCCCCCATCGCGCAATGAAATCGTGTATATGCCGCTCACGCTATATGTATGATTAACGACCGCCCGAGATGCACCGCCGCTGCAGCCGCTTTGCGAGGGCGAGCTTGACGGCAGCGATCCGTCGCCCCAGTCAATGGAGTATGCGGCACACGCGGGATAGTCGATCTCGATAGAAACCGCAAGTGGGTTACCACCGACCGCCGGTGTGACTGCAACAATGCCCCACGAGGTGCTCGGCGCCGGAGTCGGAGTAGGGGTAGGAGTCGGAGAAGGCGCCGGCGTGGGAGCAGGTGGTCCTGCGCCGTACGCCTGAACCGTAGCGCTGGTGCGATGCTGGCCTGCAGAGAGCGTCACCGAATAGGTACCGCCATACGCATACGTGTGTCCAAGTGTCTGTGTCATCTGGGTACAATTTCCTGCGGGCACGACAATCTGCACGGGGATCGTGCCATCGCCATAATCGAGCGTATAGGTGGCGCCTGCGCACGAGTTGACGGTATTCACCGTAGCTTGCACCGCGATCGTAAGTGGCGCGTTGCCCGAAACCGGCGTCACTTGAATGAACCCACCAACGGGGGCGCTCCCGCCGGAAGGTCCCGGGATTCCGTTGTAACTGCCGGTAGAACAGAGTATTGCGATCGCCGCCGCAGTACGCGGACCGACGACGCCGTAGCCCGTGCTTTCAGGAGTTCCCGAAGAAACAATGTTGTACTTCGCTTGCCAGCGCTTGACCGCCGCCTCGGTGAGTGAGCCATAGTATCCCGTCGCGAGACCTTCGGGATAGACCGAGACGTCGCGCGCCAAGAATTGCTGGAGTCGCCGCACGTCGTCGCCTCGTGCGCCGCGCTTGAGGGAGCGTCCGATATTCGGGCATGAGCTTGAGTCGATAGTAACGGGCGGGGCCGCACTTCCCCCACTAAGCTGCGCCTGCAACTGTTGTACGCGCGCAAGGAGCGCCTCTGCCCGTGCGCGTAATTCACCAGCCGTCGAAGGCGGCGCCGAAGTCGGCACAGGAGCTTGGGCAGGCACGGGAGCTGGCGTCGTCGAGGGAAGAGGAGGCGACGCGGGCGCTACAACCGTAATAGTTCCAGACATCCCCCCTCCCCCCGGCGAACCATGCGGTATGCAGTAATAGGGGTAGGTACCGACTGCGGTGAATGTTTGCGAATAGCTCTGGCCGTTTTGTAGCGTTCCACTATTGAATGAATTGTTATCAGCCGTCACGGTATGACCCGCTCCGCCACCATGTGTCCAGACGACTGTGTCACCGGGATTGATTGTAATGTTTTTGGGAGAAAAGAAGTTGTCGCCGATCGTGACGTTGACTTGCGCAGCGCTACTCACATTGGGAAGAGAGAGGAGTGCGAGCGCAGCAAGCACTGCGCCAACCAGAAGCTGTAGCCGAAGAGACATACAATCATTGTCGCACGTGCACACGCCCCCGCAACGCGCGAATCCACACGCCTTAAGAGATCTCATCGAGAGCTACGAGTGCGTGTGTGAACGTTCGGGGTGATTACTTCGTCATTCCGCTCTAATTCTTCTTTCGAAAACCAGCGTATCTCGCCGCCCTCGAATACGATGTAGACGCTGGTCGTGAAATCTATTTTCTCGTGAATATGCGGTGCCATGGGCCTCACAGTAGCCAATAGTTAATGACACCACCAATAAGAATGAGCAAAATAATTATGGTGTTGATGAAAATCCCTATTTGATTAGCCTCCTTCCACGCTTTGTATGATGAATACAACCAGAAGATTTGCGAGATTAAATTGGATGCCAGACCATACTGCGGCAGTTTGAGTGCCGTAAGAAGAAAGCCGAGTATGGTAAAACCCACGAGTCCGATCTGCATGAGATCGTTAAACACATCGTGCATTCGTTTCTGTTCCACCGCTCCTTTCACATCTCATATCGTAGCACGCGCTTCATCTACGCAGCTCTCACTTGTCCGCCGAGAGGGACTCGAACCCCCAGCCAACCGCGTATAAGGCGGCCGCTCTACCATTGAGCTATCGGCGGTCTCGTCCGGCATGCCGGACGTTTCGGATGATAACCTCTCCACGCTCGACTGTATAGAATATTAGATACGGAAACGGTGGAACCGGAAAGATGCGAACTTTCGACTCGCCAACTTGCGTTGCCATTTCTGGGAATTCCCCGATTCGGTCAATAACGTATTTTATCCTGCGTACAAGTGCTCGCGCCGCTGCGATATTATCTGATGCGATGTATTCTCCGATTTCCTCAAGTTCAAAACGCGCGGTCTCGGTATATCGAACTTTCATGCGCCGAAGCGCTTAAAAAATGCTTTGATTTTCTTGGGTGAAGCGAATCTTCCATGCCGCACATCTTCAGCGCTTCGCTCTAAAGCAGCCAGGTCTTCTTCGGTTAAGCGATATCCACCAATATGTCCCTTTTCGATAACGCGTAGTGTCTCAACTGCAGTCTCCTGCACCGCTTCAGGCCATTTTTCTACCCGTGCGAGTAGTTCTTTAAGCGCTTTCGTCATGACACGAGTATATCACAGTCCTACCGAATCACTTTTGCGACTGCTTTCGCGACGCGCTTGTCGAACATGTCGGGAACGATCCGCTTCGCGGTTGGGCGCGGCACGAGGCGTTGAATGGCGCGCGCGGCGTTAAGTTTCATTTCCGTTGTGATCTTCCGTACACCATGATCGAGCGCACCACGAAAGACACCGGGGAATGCGAGTGAGTTGTTTATTTGATTCGGAAAATCCGAACGACCGGTGCCAACTACAAACGCACCTCCCTTCTTTGCTTCATCGGGCATGATCTCCGGAGTCGGATTCGCCATTGCGAGAACAACTGCCTTTTTTGCCATGAGAGAAACATCGTCGGCTTTCACGAGATTTGGACCGGATACACCAACGAAGACATCTGCTCCCGAGAGAGCCTCGCGTAAGCCGCCTTTGATGCGACGTCGATTCAGCTTTGCGAGCGCGCGTTTGTGCGGCTCGGGGCGTGAAGCATCGACTATTCCCTTGCTGTCGAGAACCACAATGTCTTTTGCCCCAGCCGCACATAGCAAGTCGGTAGTCGCCTTTCCCGCAGCGCCAGCGCCGAGAATGACAATGCGCGCAGACGATAATTTCTTTTTCACAACTTTGAGCGCGTTCAGAATCGCCGCAAGGACGACGATTCCGGTGCCGTGCTGATCGTCATGCATCACGGGAATGTCGAGCGCCTCGATCACGCGCTTCTCAATCTCGAAACACTTCGGTGCAGCGATATCCTCTAAATTGATGCCGCCGAAAGCAGGCGCGATACGGATAACGGTCTCTACTATTCTCTCGGGGTCTTGTGTATCAAGCACAAGTGGCATAGCATCAACACCAGCGAACGTCTTGAAAATCGCGCACTTCCCTTCCATGACAGGAAGCGCCCCGAGCGCGCCGATGTTGCCGAGTCCAAGAACTGCCGAGCCATCGGAGATAACGGCAACTATTCGTTTCTTTATGGTGTACATGCGGGCAAGATCCGGCTTTTTCGCTATGACACTCGATACCGTTGCCACGCCCGGCGTGTACACAAGCGATAAATCAGCTCTATTTCTTATGGGCGCGGCGGGCACAATGCGAATCTTTCCTCCCAATTTCTTATGCAGCAAAAGTGCCTGCCACGCGACATTCTTTTTCGCCATTCGTGCAGTGTATACTTCCGGCATGTCCGAGACAATCATCATCAAGAAACCCTTCGATGCACACGTGCACTTTCGGCAAGGTGCTATGCTCCGCGCCGTCGTCCCCCGTACCGCAGCAAAATGGAGTCGCGCGGTCGTGATGCCGAACACCGAGCCACCGATAGAAACGGTCGAGCAGGCCGCAACGTACAAAAAAGAGATTTTGGACGCAATCAATCATTCTAGTGTTTTGCAAAACACTAGAATAGATTTTGAGCCGCTGATGACGCTCTACCTCACGAAGAACCTTACCCCGGCCGAGATAGAGAAGGGTGTGGAGAGTCTGCCGACTCCCGGCTGCAAGATCCACGCAGTAAAATCATACCCCTTCGGCGCAACAACGAACTCGCAGTGGGGCTATCGTTCGATTCTTGAGGCAAAGCATATCTTGAAGAAAATGGAAGAGCTTGGCATGCCACTCCTCTTGCATGGCGAAGTGCATGTGAATGATAGTGGCGGAGAAGTCGATCCGTACGAGGGTGAACATTTGTTCATCCAAGACATACTCCCGCGCCTCCTCGACGCGTTCCCAAAGTTGAAGATATCGCTCGAGCATCTCTCGAGCGAGATTGCCGCAGACTTTATCGAGAAAAACGGCAAAGAAGGACGGCTCGTCGCGACAATAACTCCACACCACCTCCTCTACTCCCGCGAAGAAGCGGAAACACATCCCCTCCTCCGCTGCAAACCGCTGATCAAGAGCAGGGCTGACAGAGAAAAAATCCGCGTACTGGTGCAGAAGGGATTGCCGTTTGTGTTTGCTGGAACTGATTCCGCGCCGCATCCTGAATCGAAAAAATTTTCTCTACCGCATGCCTACGGCGTCTTTACTGCGCCAGTTGCGATCGAGATGTATACGCAGATTTTTGACGAACTTGGGTGCCTCGACAAGCTTGAGAACTTCTTGTCGGTGAACGGGCCGCGCTTCTACGGCCTTCCGCCGAGCAGCGAAACGATAACCATCGTTAAGAAAGACTGGCAGGTGACCGATCCTGTCATAACGGAAGAAGGGGCCAACGTCTGGCCCGTCGCTCACGTGCAGCACGGGTTGGGTAACGAAACGTTGCACTGGCGGTTCTCAAACTAACTCCACCATTCTTCCCCTTTCGGGCTTTTGTATTTCAGCTCCATGGCACGTGCATTCCCGATCCCGCGCAGCTCCTGTATCGCCTGCATGTTCGAGACGAGAGCGGATCGCAAAATATCCCGCTTTATGACCTCGAGCTGGTGCATGGTGCCAGCATGTCTAAGTCTCGTCGAAAAGTTTTTTACCTGAACCGCCGTGATCTTTGGATACGATTCGTGTCTCTCCGGAACGAGCCACTCGTTGGATGGCTCCGGCATCTTCGCGTCGCTCATGCATCCAGTATACGGTATGACTATACTAAGGGCTGGTGTTCTATATCCTCCTTCTTTTTCGGCGTGATACCGTGTGCAATGAGTATCTTTTCGAACTCATCGCGCTCGATGGTCTCGACTTCGATCAGCTTTTTCGCGATCGCATCGAGTGCTTTGCGATATTTCTTGAGCACGCTTTCTGCCTTCTTGTGTGCCGCATCGATGATGTGCTTCACTTCGGCGTCGATCTGTGCGGCTACCTCTTGCGATATTTCTCCACTCTCAATGCCAGCCCCGAAGAGCGTGCGTCCACGTGCTATGTCGTAGGCAACCGTACCCATCTTCTCCGACATGCCGTAGCGCGTGACCATGTCTCGCGCAAGCGCCGTTAAGACCTGCAGGTCATTGGCAGCGCCTGTCGTAACATCGTCAAAAACCATCTTTTCCGCCACGTAGCCTCCCAAGGAAACCGCTATGTCGTCGAGAAATTCTTTGCGCGACTGCATCTTCTTGTCTTCAAAAGGAAGTTTGAGCGTGTAGCCCGCGGCACGACCGCGACTGATGATTGAGATTTTGTGCACCGGATCTGCGTACGACAGCACCGATGAGATGAGCGCATGCCCTGCCTCATGGTAGGCAGTGATCTCCTTTTCTTTCTTGTTGAGCACATGAGAGCGGCGTTCAGGCCCAAGCATGACCTTCTCGATCGAGCGGATGAGGTCGAACTGCGTAAGCTCCCTCCTGTTCTCGCGCGCCGCGAGGATCGCTCCTTCATTCATAAGATTTCCCAGATCTGCTCCGGAAAACCCCGGTGTGCGCTCGGCTATAACTTGAAGCTTGACGTCTGGCCCGAGCGGCTTCTGGCGCGCATGCACTTTGAGGATCTCTTCGCGGTCTTTCCGGTCGGGAAGGTCGATGGTGACACGCCGGTCGAAGCGCCCGGGACGCAAGAGCGCCGGGTCCAAAACATCGGGACGGTTCGTCGCTGCCATGACGATGACTTTTTCGTTCGGCTCAAAGCCATCCATCTCAACGAGGATCTGATTGAGCGTTTGCTCCCGCTCGTCGTTGCCACCACCAACACCCGTGCCGCGCACGCGGCCTACCGCGTCGATCTCATCGATAAAGACAATCGCCGGCGCTGTTTTCTTTGCCGTTTCAAAAAGGTCGCGCACGCGCGAATTGTGAAGAAGGAGCGGTTTCTCACCTCCAAAAAAAGCCTCGTTGTCGCATCCACAGAGATCATATACATACCCGCCGTACGGGATCTTTTTCACCGAACGAACAACAGGTCGTTTGAATTGATCGACTGTCCCTATGTATCTCCTAAATGGATTGGCTGATTTGCCAATGATCAAATTCCACGAAATCGATGCAGCGACCGTTTTGCCGCCGGCTCGAATAATACGGGCAGGAGCATATGTCTGCCGCACACCAGCCTGGATTCCATGCATTGCGCAAAGCCATGCCAGTTCGCGGATCATTTGGTATGACACTGATGTGATCGAGAGTTTCCCCTCCGCAGTGTGATGTCCATCGCCTCGCGAATATCCCTCAAGAAACGCCAAGAATTCTTCTTTAGAGGCCGTCCACAGATGTTCTGGGATGTGCTTATTTTTACTCCCCGTACCACATTGTCTTTCAAAGAATCGCGCGACAACGGCAGAGTACAGAGTAATACGCATTGAATTCGTGTCCGGAACCGGGGTAAGACTCGGCTCAAGTCTTAACAAAGTACGTATCAGAGATGCGCAGTCATCGTGCAACGATTTTTCATGCAGCCCGAAAACAAATTGCGTGTGGTGTCGTGTCGTTCGGCCTTCCGCAGCATAGTAACCGACAAGCCGCATCAACTCCGGAGAAGATTCGACTTGTCGTGGGACAATACCGATTACCGGAGACGCGAGCAATCGTGGCCCGTGTATTCCCCGCTGCCAATTCGATATTGTCATCTGCCGAACACCCACGTGTGCCGCGACTGCTTTCTGCGTCATGACGTCTTTATTTGCGATGGCAAACGCATGCGCATCTCGTGCCTTCATCTCATCCTCCCCGTAAATATCGAGCACTGCAGGCGCTTTTCTGTCGAACTGATGAGCCCGTGTCGAATGTAATGTGCCAATACCAGGGATATATGCACCGCGCACCCGGAACGGCAGGTTGACGAGTACATCGCCTTTTTTCAATTCACTCGCCTTTTTCTCGACAATCATATTGCGCGAGCGCACAAAAATCGAATGGTCGCCGGTCGTTTTTATCTCACCGCCCAGATATGTAATGACATAGAGCGAGTCCGCCTTATGGCGATAGACGCTTTGAACATTCGTCCATGCACTTCCTCCGAAGAATTGCTTGCCCTCTTCGGATTCGCCTCGAAACCCCGAATTGAGTGGTTTGAATCCGAGTGTTTGGAGACCAGAGACTTTTTTCACGTGGTTCGATTCGTCTTCACGATAGTATCTGTCAACAACTGATGCAATTGACGTAAGCCGCACGCCATCTTCCGAGCGAACCAAAACAGGCGTATCACCAGATACGCTCGCGCCTACTCCTACAAACATCTCGACGAATTCCGAGCCGGAAATCGAGAAGAAAGGCACACCCGCTTCCCCTGCGACCGCGCGCGCAAGCAGTGTATTATGATTCACCAATCCGTTCGCAATAAAGTTGTGACTTTGAGGTACCGTGAGATCAAATACCCGCGCTCGCCCGGTTCTTTTCTCTGTAATTTTCGTAAAGAAATAATTTCCCGATGAGATCCGCTGCAGGAAATTAATAGATTGTGAGCTCGCGATCGCAGGAGCAAGTCCCGTCACGCCAGCAATAAATGTTTGCATGCCCAAAAGCGACGGTTTACGCTCGCCCGAGATGTACCTCTTAATGTTCTTGTACAGAGGACGACCATAAAATGCTCGGTCAAGTTTGATTGTGGTCAATGCGCGCATCTCATTCCACAGCCCACTGATCAATGCGCCCTGATGCGGTATCACGTTTATATTCGTATTCCGCTGTCGGTCGATCAGTAACGTTAAGCGATCCTGTTTACGAGCAACGGTAAATCCGATTTTTTGCTGAAAGGCCTCAAGAAAATCACCATACACGGTGATATAATGTTGCAAATGCCCGTTGTGGCGCTTTGTGCGCGAGTATATGCGCGATACGATGCCGATATTCAACAGCATCGCATGCACTTCTTCGATCAATTCTCTGCTGGCACTTGAAAGACCGATTGCGCCGTGTTTCTCAACATATCCATCAGTGTCAAATAATCCACGCAAGAACGCCGTGACATACTCACGTGGCGCGATTTTCACCCACATCGGGACATGTTTATGCTCTGCCCCAACTTCTGATAGACCGTACGAAATGATGCGACGCTTGATGTCGCCGTTTATGATCTCGTAATCATAGGGGCGTGAATTAGTTTTTCTCCATTCTGCGCCAAAATATACACGGGTGATCGTTTGTACGTGCTCGACGATCTCTTTGTCGGCTGACGTAAACGCCAGACGATTCTTGGTCGTCATACAGCCATCTCCCACGATCACGCCAAGCAGGTAGGCAACGTCTGGATGCGGAATACGAGTGTACGGCCCGAAGAAATTGGTGTCGTATGTTACGACTGCATATTCGCCCGCTCGTATTTCATCAAGTCGGCGGAATACAAATTGACCTGTTTTCTCATCGACCACGACAATTGGGTGTTCGTGCGTTCCTTCAATGGTAATTCCCAGATCAGAACTCAATCGCACTGTCGGCTGTTCACCGAGATCGCACCAATGGGAAGCACGTGCTGACCTCAACTCAAGAGTGTTTGGATCAACTGAACAGATACGTAATCCCTCCACCTCGTGCTCTCCATTGACCGTAAAAAACTGAGGAATATCTTGAATAGCAACGAGCCCCTTTGCGGTAAGGACCTGCGTCTCTCCGACAACGCACTTCCCCGTGCCCGGCGCACCCATAAGGATCACGCCTTTCGGGATCCGCGCGCCGATCTTGATGAACTTTTTGGGATTCTTGAGAAAGTCGACAATTTCCATAAGCTCTTCTTTCGCTTCTTTTGCTCCTGCAACGTCGGCAAATGTGACACGCTGCGCATGGTCTTCTGGAGAAATGAGCCGCGCTAACGAGCGCCCGAAAGTAAATGCCTGCATGCCGGCTCCGCGCATCTGACGCGAGAGGAACCAGATGATGCCAAACAGGAGGACGATGGGAAGAATCAACGGCGCAAGCGTGAGAAACCAGAAACGTACTCCTCCTTCGTCCTTGATTTCGATCTTGACTGCAGCAATCTTGTCTTCCGAAATGTTGTAATTTTTCAAAGTCTCCGTAAAGGAAGCTTCGGTTTCCTTTCGCGAAGTCTTCGTCGTCTCATCGTTATATGTTGCCGTGACGTTGTCCCCCTCGACCGTGATTGACACAATGTTTCCCTCCTGTATGTCGACTGCGATCTGCGAGAGCGGCACCGATTCGCTCGTCGGAGCAATGTACTCGCGCACAAGCGAGTAGCCTGTCGAGAGCACAAGGAAAACAACAAACGCAATGGCAAGCTGCATCCAGATCGAGGGCCCATGCGGGCTTTTCGGGGTGCGCAGCCTGCGTCCTTTTTGTGGCTCTTTTTCTTGATTTGTCATGACCTGCCTGCCGGCAGGCAGGCCCGCGCGTTATACCACGAATAACCTCGAGCTTCCAGCTTCAAGCTTCGCGGAATCTCATCTTGATACGTGGCACGTGCCTGCCCCGTAGGCAGCTTGCCTGTCCTTCGGGGGTACTTGATACTTACCAGTATGCCGCTCATAGAAAATGCCCGCGTGCGATTCGACTATGACATTCTCGAGGAGCTCGAGGCAGGCATGGAGCTCTTCGGATTCGAGGTGAAATCGCTGCGCGCGAAGCGCGGTTCCTTGAAGGGCGCGCGTGTAGTCGTACGGGGAGGCGAGGCGTATCTCGTCGGCGCATCCATTCCGCCATGGCAGATTGCGAACGCGCCAAAGTCATACGATTCCGAGCGGCCTCGCAGACTCCTGCTC